>CAYNNP010000084.1:13677-23310 GCA_964398215.1 uncultured Pirellulaceae bacterium
GCTGCTGATAATGGACTGGAATGGGTAATTGAACAGCAAATCTCGAAAGACGAAGAAGCCACGATGGAGTTCAGTGAGAGCGAGGAAGCATTCAACGAGCCATCGGATGCGGCGATTCTCTTGGATATGCATACGCTGAAAGATCGTTCAGGAGTTGCGCTTGCGCCCGATGGCGGAACGGTTGCGTTGGGTGGTATTCGCAGACAACTGGAGGCGCCCACATTCGGCGCAACAGCTAAAAATCTTGAATCAGTTAACGGGTTGCCGGGTGGGAGTACGGCAGGTGAAGGCGATGACTTTAAAGACGCTGAGCAGTCGCTTCCTTTTGGAAGCAGAATTAAAGCTGAAGAGGCCCTTATCATCCAAGACGAACAGGGTGGGCAAGCGAGGGGCATTGCACCTGCTAAGAAATTTTCTGCGTTAAAATCTAATTCGAAACCAAGTGCTGTCCCGCCAACAACTTGGCGTGTCGACGGTCAGCGTTTCGGTGATCGTTTGCGAATGCCTGCTGAAGACGAGCCTGAACAGAGGGGTGGTAGCGCGCAGGCTGGTCAGTTGTCCATCATGTCTGGTAACGAGGGTGAGCGTGACAAATCGCTTGCCGGGGATGTCAACCAATCAGATGGAGAACCACGCAGCCAAGATGGCGAAGAGCAAGGCGAACTACGAGACGGTGTTATTGGCGCCGACATTAGATACGTGCCAGAGCTTGACCAGATCATTATTCGAGGAAGCAAACGGGACGTTCGAAAAGTTAAAGAGATCATTCAAGATATCAAAGCTTCTGAGCGTGAATCACCTGAGGCATTTGATGCCCGGAAGAGCGAATTGCAGAAGTTAGATTCAAGCAATGAGCGTGGTGATTCTGAGGTGGTCGACGGCATTCTGTCGCTTTCGATTCCCAGCGAAGGCCGTTGGAAAAGAGAATCGAAAAAGAAACACTCGGCGTTCGCTGGGAAATTGCTCGATGACAGCATTCTGGGGACGATGATAAATCGTCCGGCCGCGACGTTCAGGGCGCCAGTATCCCCGCAGGGAATGGGTGAAAAATCGGCGATGGCCGAAGCCTTTTCAACATTTTCGTTGCACGTTAGCGACGTGTCTTTCAAGCTTGCCATGGCTTCACTATCAAAAGGCCAATGGCCGGATGCGTCCAAGATTCGCATTGAAGAATTCGTCAATGCATTTAACTATGGCGACCCGTTGCCGTGTGGCAAGGAACGGGTGGCGTGTCGTGTCGAACAATCGATTCATCCTTTTTTTCAGCAGCGCAATCTATTGCGCATTGCCATGCGAACAGCAGCCACAGGGCGATCAAACAACACGCCCCTTCGTTTGACGTTTCTGCTAGATAATTCGGGATCCATGGAACGCTTGGACCGCCAACAAACCGTTCGTCGCGCGTTTGCGTTGTTGACTGCCCAACTAAAACCGTTTGATCAAGTCACCCTGATCAGCTTTGCTCGTCAACCGCGATTGTTGGCCGACAAAGTGAGCGGCAATTCCGCAAGCCAACTAGTGGATTTGATCAAGAATTTGCCCAGCGAAGGTGGCACGAATATCGAAGCGGCGTTGAATCTGGCTTTTGAAAAAGCGAACGAGCAAAAGATTGAATCAGCTCAGAATAGAATCATTCTGCTGACAGACGGCGCAGTCAACTTGGGCAACGCAAACCCTGAGAGTCTCTCTAAGATGGTTAGCAAAATGCGTGAATCGGGGATCGCTTTTGACGCAGCTGGAATCATTGCGGATGGCTTGAACGACGAAGTTCTTGAGGCGCTGACCCGCAAGGGTGACGGCCGATACTACTTACTGGATTCGGTTGATTCAGCAGATGAGAGTTTCGTGCGGCAGATCGCTGGAGCGCTTCGTCCATCGGCAAAGAATGTCAAAGTTCAGGTGGAGTTCAACCCGCAACGTGTTGGTCACTACAAGTTGCTGGGGTTTGAAAAACATCGCTTGAACAAAGAAGATTTTCGCAATGACAAGGTTGACGCTGCTGAGATGTCGGCGGCCGAAGCCGGAGTGGCGTTGTATCAAATCGAAGCCAAGCCCGATGGCGAAGGTGATATCGGTGCTGTGTCAGTTCGCTTTTTAGATTTGGCGACGGGGGAAATGGTCGAAAACCGATGGCCAATTCCTTACCAGTCGAACCCACCAAGGCCACAGCAAGCGACATCGACAATGCGAGTGGCAACCGTCGCCGCAATGCTGGCCGCAAAACTACAAGGCAAGCCGCTGGGCGAAGCGGTTGACTTGAAATCGCTGTCACAGTTGACCGCCGGTTTACCAGCACAAACGCGGGCCAACCAGCGGATCCAACAACTGGAAACGATGGTCCAGCAAGCACGGCAAATCAGTGGTCAGTGAACCATTGATTTTTGGTGCCGCTGAACAAACCCTGACGCAGGCCAGGGTTGCCATAAAAATATGATTCGAGTTTTCTCTAGACCCTTTAGCAACATCATGTTCAACAGAATCTATTTCCTGCTCGCGGCTATTTGCCTGGTTGTTCCAACGGGCTTTGCGCAAGACGAAGCCGATGAATCGCAATCGCCCGACCACGCGTCGATCAAAAGCACCATTGCTGATGATGGCACCGGCCGCATCATCATCGAAGCTCGAGGCCAGTTGCCAAAATCCGCTTTGATCTACTCCGCGCGATCGGTCGCTACTGCCAAGGTAGGCCAGACTCGTATTGAACAATCAATCCAGTTGGATTTTAAAATCCTGCAAGGCGATTCAAGGACTGTTAGCTTGGAATTGATCGGCGCGGGGCAGGTCGATGAAGTCACTGGTGCCGAGATTGAATCGTGGGCGGTTCGCAAGACTGGCAAAAGCCGATTCTTGGATATTCGCTTGAAAAAGGACACCAAAACCACCAAGGCATCCGTTGTCATTCGCTCGCAGGAATACACCCTGCCAAACAAGCTGGATTTGACACACTTCGGACCCGGCGACGCGGTTGGATTTGATTCCACCATTGACCTTCAGTTTGACTCGCGCGTCAGCGGGGCCGCTGTTGAAACGGACGGGTTTTCGCCACTAGGAACTTCTGCCAAAGCGAATCAGTTTCGGTCTGCGACCGGTGGGCAAATCAAACTTGATTTGAATCGTAGCGGTGCGGCACCCAAGCCCGTTGAGCTATTCGATACGACTCTCAAGGGTGAGTTGCATGCTAGCGGTGACTCGATTCACTTCCAGCTTCGAGGTAAAGTCCAAGTGAACGAGCCCGAAGCTGAAATTTCGATCCTCTCGGGCAACGCCGCGATCGCTGAAGTACCAGACGACGCTGGTTTTCGTTTGCGGCTTGTTACGGTTGACAAACAGTCGATCTACAAGCTTGTGTTCGACAAGCCCGGCGAATACCCGCTTGCTATCGACTTTGTGGCCAAGCTACTCAGGCCGTCTCCCGATGCTCGCGCCACCGACTTTTCTGTAGCCGCCAGCGCTGTCGTGCCACTTCGTATCTCTGGCCTTGCCAAAGACCTGGATTTTCATCGGGCTGAGAGTTTCATTGTCCCGGTTGGTGAGAAAGATGACTGGTTGGCGTTCTTGCCGGCAAGCGGGCGTGTTCGAGTGCAGTGGAAACCGTCGCAAAAAGCTGGCGAAGGCAAATTGTTCTTTACAACCGCAGGCAGTGTGGACGCAACGGTCGGCGCTGGTTTACTGCGACAAGCACACAAAATCAGTTACCAGGTTCTGCAAGGCGAACTGTCTTCATTAAGTTTGCTGCTTCGTGGCCCCGGTGAGATTCTGGACGTACAGGGCGCCGGGATCGTGGGTTGGAAAATTGTCGATCGTGGGCAGGATCGGCAACTCGACATAACACTCGCTCAACCGCTGACCGGAACCGCTCAAGTTTCGATTCGTAGTCAGACACCATTGGATTCATTTCCAGTTCGCGTTCAAGGCTTGAGACTGGAGCCGATTGGCGCGATCCGACATTCTGGACATTTGCGATTGTCCAACGCTGGGTCCGTTCGCCTGGAACCAGTTGAACTGTCCGGACTAACGCAGCTCGCTCCCAATCAATTCCCAGGCAAAGAGACCAAGGCTCGGCAAGTTTTTGTTTATCGTTTTCCGTCCGCCAAGCACGACTTTAGCGTCGCGGCGGATCGCATCCAGCCGGAAATCAATGTCTCACAACTCGTGCTCTATCAACTGGACGAAACCGACCGAGTGATGAAAGCGGACATCGAGCTGGACATTCGTGAAGCTCCGATCCGTGAATGGAATTTTGTGATCCCGGCTGACTATTCGGTCGTGTCGGTCACCGGTGCCAGCGTCGCTGATTACGTTGCGGCCACCGAAGCATCTGATGGTGCTCGGAATCTAAAGATCATCTTTGCCAAAGACACCATGGGACGCCAGCTGGTATCGGTGCATTTAGAAAAGAACGAACCGGCGACAGCAGGCAACTGGGTTTTGCCAAAACTCGGTTTTCCAGGTGCCAAGACGATGCGAGGTGATATCGGCGTGGTCGCATCACCAGGCTTTCGAGTCGCAGTCGGCGAATCGAATCTACTGGCTGACAAACCACTGTCGTACTTTCCAAAACGCGTTGCGTATTTGCAGCAAGCGTTTCGGATTCGTGAACCGTCATGGTCTGCAACAATGCAAATCGAATTGCTACAGCGAAATGTGCAGTCGGATGTCTTTCACCTCTATTCGCTTAGTCAAGGAACTGTGTATGGCAGCGCGCTGATCAACTACTTTGTGACTGGTGCGCCGGTTTCCGAATGGCGAATCTCAGCGCCCAAGGAGTTGGGCAATGTGATGGTTGATGGCCAAGACGTCAGGACTTGGCGGCGTGAAGACGACACGCTGATCGTATCGTTGCACCAAGCTGTGATCGGGCCTTATGTGTTGTTGGTGACGTTCGAGGAAGAGCCAGATGGCGACGCAGGTTCTTTTCAAGCCGGCCAAATTCGGCCACTGGATGTTCAGGGCGAACGCGGCTATGTCCAAGTCGTCAGTCCAATGCAGGTTGAGGTTGAAGCCAAGACAGTCTCTGATGAAATGCTGGTTTTGGATGCCTTGGAATTACCCACGGAATTTCGATTGCTGACGACGGCGCCTTCGTTGGGCACATGGCAATACACGGAACGACCATTCAATTTGAATTTGAACGTGAAGTGGTTTCAGCCAGGCACAATGGTCTCGCAAGTGGTTGAGTTCTCGGAGGCAAATAGTAACGTGTCACGTGACGGTGAGTTGGTGACGGACGTGATCTACTACGTCAAATCCCGTGGTCAACGTTCGCTAAAAGTTAAACTACCAGCTGCTCCTGTCAGACTCTGGGAAGTCATCGTCGATGGGCGACCGGTCACTGCAAGGCAAGCTGGCGATGCAACTCTGATTCCTTTGCCGGGCGGCACAGATCCCAATGTTCCCGTCGAAGTTCGCTTGCGGTTGGGCAAACCGACTGTGTCAGAGTCGTATGTCAAATTGACCTTGCCAGCTGTATCAGCGCCGGTTCTAAAAACGCAGTGGAATGTTGCTGGCGACCAGCAGCGGACGCTGATTCCAGCGAGCGGAACGGTGTCACCACCAACTCCTGTTGTACGGCCATCGGGTTTTCATTGGTTGGCTCGGCGAGGCCTCTGGTACTTGGCGGGCGTTAGTTTATTCGCCGTGATCGGCGCAGCCACGCGCAAACGCAAGGGCTCCGTCGGTGCGCTGGGCATGTTCTCGTTGTTGGTGTCCATTGCGATTGCATGCGTTGGTGCCAAAACTGCCATATCACAAATAGGCGAGGTTGCTCCGTTGCAACTCAGTTTGCCGGTTGTGACGGCGGGTGACACGGTTGAATTGAACGTCTACAACACGCCGCTTTGGCGCGTCGATTTGTCTTGGTTGGGCCTTGCTCTGATCGTATTGGGAATCGGATTGCTGATATGGCTAAAGACCAAATACGCAAACGATTACCAAACCTACAGATTGCCGATAGTCGCCGCTTCGATGGTCGTGATCGCGCTAGGTGTTCTGACTCAAGGCGGTGGGGCTCCGTGGTTCTTTGCAATGTTAGCGATCGCGATCTTTGTGCTCTTGTTTTTGCATCCCGCCTGGATCGGATGCAAGAAATGGTATGACAACTGGAAGCAAAAACAAACACAGCGTCGTGAGCGTAAAGCAGCGGCAGCTGCAGCAGCGGCGGAAGCATCAGAAACAGAAGGACCCGAACCTGGCCCCATTGGCCCAGCGACCGCGACGATACTGATGGTGCTGGGTTCTTTGATGGGTGGATTGAATGCAAATGCCGCACAACCCGGCGAATTCCAGGCGGCCGATTCAATCCAACAAGAATGGATTCTGAGCGGCGAGGAGCAGCGGATCACGGCAAGTGGAACTGTCAAACTAACGGGCCAACCCGGCGATCAGTTCTTGTTGTTGAACGCCCCTGCTGTCTTGACCAAATTCGACGGACAAGGACTACGGATTGGCAAACGCAATGTCCCTAAGCACGGGCTTACTTACGTCGTAACGATTCCACTGGATAAAGAATCCACGCAGAAGGAGCCTTCCGACGATGATGTTGATAGCGCCCCCATCGTCACACCAAAACAGTACCAGGCAGACTTTCAGTACTTGGTCGAATCATTTGAGATTGCAAAGGGGATTCAAGTTCCAACGGGCGTGGCGGCGGTGCAGGTCGTCGAAGTCCAGTATGACCAACCGGGTTGGGAGATCACCAGCGCTTCGGCCGTTCGCATTGAGCCGCTGGAGTCGAAGGCGACTCGGGTCAAACTACTGTTGGCTCCACGATCGGCGACTCTGAATCTGAGACCCAAGGCCCGCGATGTGGCGACCGAAGAAACTCAGTTCTTTGCTGAAGCCTCGAATCTGTTTTTGCCAGGCCCCGGTGTGATCGATGGGCGACACCGATTGAGTATCCGTGTGCCGCAAGGTCAGCTTCGCGAACTAAAACTAAAAGTCCCTCAAGGCCTGACGGTTGGCTCCGTCGACGGCCCAATCGGTTCCTGGCAATTCGATGCCGATAGCGGCGAGTTAAGACTGTTGCTGGAAGCCGCTCAATCCAAAGCGTTTGAGTTGACGATCCATACACAGCGTAGTCTAGGGCCGCTGCCCGCCGATGTTGAATTGGCTCCGTTAACTGTCACCGGCACCAGTGGCGAGGTTGGTTTGTTGGCGGTCGCGTTCGGCCCTGAAGCACAACCGGAAAAACTTGATTCCACTACGATGTCGCTCGTCAACTTGGGCGATTTTGACGCGTCGCTTGTGCCCAAGGGAAAGGTGGTGAACCGCGTTTATCGATACGGTTCGGAGGGTGGTGTCGTATCAGCCCGGATCGGATCGGTTGAACCGGAAGTTCGTGTGATCAGCAAACAAGTACTTTCGCTTGGCGATGAACGTGTTGTCTTGGGTATCAATTTGTCGGCAGAAATCACGCGTGCTGGACTTTTTCAACTCAGTTTTCCGTTGCCTGATGGATTGGAAGTCGAATCGTTGACAGGAGCCGCGCTTCACCATTGGGCGGAGCTCACAGAGGATGATCAACGCAAAGTCATCTTGCACTTGAATGGAAAAACTCTGGGCCAGCAGAGCTTTTCAATCACGCTTGCAGGACCTGCGCCGATCGATGTGGCTGAGTGGACGATTCCACATTTGCAATTGAATGAAGCGAATCGACAAACCGGCGAGTTGATCGTGCAACCGACAACGGGAATTCGGCTGCGAACTGTTTCGCGACAAAACGTGTCGGAAGCAGACCCTCGAGAACTTGGCGGCAAGACTCAAGGCGCATTGGCGTTTCGATTGTTGCAGCGAGACTGGAATCTTGTGCTGGGGATCGAAAAATTGGACCCGTGGGTGACTGGCAACGTCCTGCACGAAGTGACTTTACGGGAAGGCCAGACCCGGTCGAACTTGGTGGGGCAATTCAATGTTCAAAACGCATCGATCCAATCCTTGCAAGTCACTTTGCCGATCAGTGATAGCGACGAGATCAAAACGTTGCGAGCAACCGGCAGTCAGGTCAGCGACTTTGTAAGATCGGGACCCAACTCCAATACTTGGCGTGTGTTGTTCAAGCGACGTGTGGTCGGTCGCGTTAACTTTCAGATCGAATACGAACGGCGCGGCGAACGAAAGGACAACGCTGAAACGCTCCGGCCAGCCAAATTCCCGGATGCTCGACAAATTTCATATCACGTTGCCGTTCGCGCGGGCGGTCGATTAGAAATCGAAACCGAGACGGTCGACAACGGATGGCAGCAAGGCGATTGGAATACCGTTCCGCAGAGTCTTCGAGAATCGCTTAACCGGGTGGCTCCCGCGTTAACCCTACGAGTCAATTCGCAGGCCACCGGACTTCAGATCAAGGCAATTCGGCACTCGTTGGCCGATGCCCTGAAATTGCGTGTGGCAAATGGCACATTGACAACAGTACTGTCACCAACGGGGCACCAGTTAACGGCTGTCGATTTGACGATAGAAGTGATTCAGCGCAGCAGCTTGAATGTCGGCCTACCCGAGGGTGCCGAACTCTTCAGCATTTTTGTGAACGGCGAAAGCGTGCATTCGATTCGCCAAAGTGGCGACAAAAATGGATGGCAGTTTTACATATTGCCGGGCATCGATGAGCGTACCGCTAAAGTCCGTTTTGTTTACACCGTCCCAGGAAGCCAACTGACATCGCTGGACCTAAAGAGCCCAGAACTGAATGTGCCACTGGAAAACATTAACTGGAAAGTGGTGGCACCCAAGGGTTATGAACTACTCGACGACGATGGAAATCTGGAGTTGATTCGTCAATCGAATCAAGCGACCTACGATCGAAAGTCTTACCTGACCAAGGCCAAGGGTAAACGGCAAGCCCAAGCACAACAAGCAACGCAACTGCTGCAAGAAGCCAACAAGTTTCTGCAAGCTGGTGAGCAAACCAAGGCGAGGTGGGCACTCAATAGCGTTGCCAACCAGTATGCACTGGACGCGGCTTCCAACGAAGACGCCAGAGTTCAACTCAAGAACTTGCAAACACAGCAAGCGATTGTTGGATTGAACACGCGACGACAGCGGATCTATCTGGACAACAAAGCCGATGTGACGCTGTCGGACAATCGTCAAATGGAACAGGCTGCTGCCGCAAACCCAATTCTTCAACAAGACGAATTGAACTTTCGACCACAGCAGCTTAGCCAATTGCTTCAAGGCAACACACGCGAGGACAATGCGGTTCTACAAAAGATTGCAACCAGACTGGTGCAGCATCAACGTGCCGCGGAACCGGCCCCGCAAGCGATCATCATCAGTTTGCCTGAAGAAGGTACGTCATACACTTTCCGGCGAACTGTCCAGGTCGCAGAAAACTCACCGCTAGAATTGGATCTTGGGTTTCGGCAACTGCTAAGCATCGGTGCTTGGCGGACGCTGCTAGTACTCTTGATTCTCATTCTGGTAGGCGTCGTGTTAGCATGGGCTGGATTGCACACGAAAAATGCGGTCAGTTGATCTGGTTGATCGTCGGCTCAGCCGACATCTCGTTAGCCGCAGCCATTCGTGTCTGGATTGACTGGGCGTGAATCTCGGACACTGCTAGGCTTACGTCTTTGCGTCCGACACTTCCTGCTGTGAAAATCGTCATGCCACTTGGAATAGACCCAAAAGTCG
>CAYNNP010000085.1:0-6590 GCA_964398215.1 uncultured Pirellulaceae bacterium
CATCGCCGCCGGCGGCGGCGATGAAGGACGGAAAAAACGAAACCGATAGGGGGAAACGACCGTAACCTCGGGCTAATGCCCGAGGCTATATGCTGCCGCCACTTCGTGGCTGGCGAATTGCGGTGCAATATCATTTCCTGAACCGTCACTCTTCTTGCGGTGATGCCGTAATTTGTCGTGTTGAACAATTCAGCGTTCCCAAAAAGCGCAACTCCAAAACTCACGCGTTGGGTTACCAGAAACGCTCCGCCGCGCGAGGTGGATTCTGTCGATCATAGCGGTTAAGGACGCGTGGCTGACCCTAGTGAATGTCGATGACTTTATCGGTCGAAGATGACTTTGTGGGGAGCCCGTGCAGCTTGTTCGGGACAGGATCTATTTACCTTTTGAATATGACAAGGACGTCGCACGATGCGTCGAGAAGTCAATCAATCACTGTTCCTTTGGCCAGCGCTTGCTTCTGCTTCGATAATCGCTGTCGTCAGTGTATGCAGCCGTCTTGCTACGCTTCATACTCCGCTATTGTCCAATGGCGCCAGTGTCGCGGACAGCCAATGGGACGCAAACGTGTCCGCAATCGACAATGCAGCGATCGTGCGAGACCGCGCTGCGCCACTATGCACCATTGCGATCGGCGAGAAATCCTCGTCGTCAGATATGCTGACGATCGATAACAATGGAAAAATCTCTGATGGCACCGCTCCGATCCCTCTTCCTGAGCCCGGCGAGCTGAAGCTAATTGACTTTGGCTATTCAAGTCTCGCAAATCTGGAATTGCCAGCGATCGATTCCGAGGAAGACGATTCAGAGATCGTCGTCCTGCCAGCCATCGAGATTGCTCCGCTGGTCGTTGAACTGAAGCCACCGATCATTGAGAGCGAGAGTGCTGGAGAAGACAGAACAGCAAAACGATTCGAGGATCTTGAAGAGATCGAAATCGAAGCTCCATCGAATCTGGATTTGGACGCGAAGATTGTCGCAGACGTAGTCGAAGAAAGTGCGGATCCAGCTGAACTTGCGATCGACCATGAAGGTGAACTATCGGCTGCACGCAAATTGATTGACGATATTCGTCTCGCCTCGCCTCTGGCGTCGCTGAAAGAGCACGAAGAAGAAGTTACCGAGTCGGTGATTCCAAAGTCCATTCGCAACTTGGCAGACTTGGCGCGAAAGCCAGAGACAAAAACGGCTGAACCAAAAATTGCAGACCGCGCTGAAAAGATCACCAAACGGATTCAGCCCTCGGCAAACCAAAACAGCCCGGCGTCGTGGCCAATCGTCAAACAGCTGAACGAAGACTTGACGGATTTGGCATCGTTGGCTGAGAGTTCCGACGCAGAGACTTCTTCGACCGTGTTCCGCTGGACAGAAGATGTACGATCTTCGTTCGACGAACTCTCTTCGCTCGATCGACTTGGCAATCGAAAATCCGGAGAAGTGCTACAGCGACTGTCTGTTTTGGTGGACGATGGATACGCCACTGCAGAGATCTGCGACGATCGTACGGTGCAGATTGTGTGGCTGAAAGTCTGCTATGACGTCAAGAAGCGAGTCGATTTGTGGATCGCGGTTCACGAGGTAGCAAAGCCTGAGATCGGTCCCATTGTTCCAATCGACATTCCTGAGAACCGTGGCACGGTCGTGGCGGCTCTGGAAGAGACTCGGTCGTTCATTGAACTGCTTGGCGACGCGGGCGATTGGCAAGACTACTTGTTGCTTGATGAAATCGACGGTGCGTTCGCGTCTGGGGATGCTCAGCAGCGACGAAAACTCTCGCATCAGCTACTCTTGCGTGCCAATTCCAGTGACTTGTCCCAAAGTCAAACTGCATGGATTCAGCAACCGCAGATCCAGCAGCTTATCGATTCGATTCGACCATGGGCAGCCGAGGCGATTGATCACGCGGCGCTGCTGCAATTGATTGAGCAACATGATTCGCAAGCGATTAGTTTTGTAGAATCCAAAATCATGAAGTCGATTCAGTCACTGCGGCTTGTAAATTCTGCCAAAGCACAACGAGTTGTCCACGCATTCGACCAGCACTACCGCAATGCCAACATCCGCATTGCCGTATCGGAACAACTGTTGCGGCGAATGCTACCGCCCGTCGAGCCACATACGATGCCGGTTCAAACCAGCGTGTTTGGTAGTCGAATCCGGGGTGTAAGCCACGTTCGAAGCAAAGTCGACTTGGACTTGATTCCTAGCAGCGGCAAAATCATCGCGCACATGAAAACTCAGGGGCATGTTCAAACCCAATCGTACGGACAGAGCCAAGGTGCAGATGTCAACACACTGGGATCGTCATATTTTAGTTCCGTGACCCCCGTAAGCATCTTCGCAAATGGGTACACCGTGGGCGCTTCGACGGTCGAAGTACGTGGTAGAACACGGCTGCGAGGGTTGAATACTCAGTACGATCAACTGCCGATCATTGGCGTGCTGGCAAACAACATTGCCCGTTCTCGCTACGGTGAAATCTCTGGTGCAACAAGCCGAATCGCAAATCGTCGCATCAAAAACAAATTGACAGAGGAGATCGACCAACGTGCCCGGGAACGTATGAACCGACGAGGCGAACAGCTTAGTCAGAACATCATCCAGCCATTGAACCGACTAGCTCTTGCACCAACGCCAGTCGAATTGCGAACCACCGATGATCGGATGGTCAGCCGCTATCGATTGGCTGGTAGCAATCACTTGACCGCCAACACGCCGCGTCCAAGAGCATTGCAGTCAAGCTTGCTAAGCATGCAGGTGCATCAATCGGCATTGAACAACTTGTTCGAACGTTTGGTGCCTCGCGAGGAATCTCGCACGCTTATGAAAACGCTGGAAGAAGGGTTTGCTGTTTTCAATAGAACCAACGTTGAATTGCCCGCCGATCTGCCAGGCGACGTTGAAATGAAGTTTATCAAAGAAAATCCGATCACGTTTGAGTTTGAGGATGGAACGGCATGGCTGACTTTGCGAGTCGTTCGATTGACGCGTGGCGAGAAAGTTAAACTCAGTCGCTTTATCATTCGCGCGGCGTACAAACCCGAAGTCAATGGCATGGAAGCGAATTTGGTTCGCGATGGGCACCTCCGAATCAGTGGTCCGGGCATGTCGATGCGGCAAAGATTGCCATTGCGTGCAATTTTCAACAAAGTTCTTGCAACATCGAATAAACTACCGTTGTTGCCTGCCGCCATTATCCAGCATCCTGAACTTCAGAAGCTTGCAATCCAGAAGTTGGAAATCCGACATGGATGGATCGCAATGTCGATTGGCGACAAATTGGCTCCACAACTCAATGACGTCGCAAACGTGCAACGTTAATTAACCAAGAGTCCACTTGTAAATCCAAGTCGAGAACTTTGAACGCCATGAATGATTCATTTTGGACCGGCGGAGCAGAGGCTCAGGAAGACGGATTGCGTGCCAAATTTAAATCTGAACTCAAAGAGTTGAAACGTCGCCGGGACGATGCAGCGAACCAGGATGATCGAGCGAAAATCGAAAGCGATACTCAGCAACTGAAATCGGACTTTGCCAGAGACCTGCAAGCGATCAACGATTCATTGTTCTGACACGTCTTGGTTCATTGCACGACTGCGGTACCGTGTTGCTTTACCAATTGCATGATCGATGATTCCGCGTCCAGTATCATCTTAGCGGAAAGCGAAAACTTGCGTTTAGGAGAGCCGGATCGATTCCAGGCAAACCCGCGCCAGAGAGCAAGCACAGCAGGACCGTTTGCAATGCCCTGCATGCGCTGAAAAAGGTCCAACCCATAGGCAAGCAGCGACGCGTTTTCGTAATTCGTATCGTCCTCCAACAGTTGCTCAATCTCCGTGTTGGCGACCACCAATGCATGCTCCGCCGCAACTTGATGAAACGCATCGATTCGCATTCGCCCTGCAAGACGCTTGTCTCCAGACTTCACTTTTTTTGTCTTGAGGTTCGGTGCCTCAACTAGCCAACTGCACATCGCGCAGAAGCAGTGAGCATCGGGGGAATACAGTTGACTGCCAGGGTTGCCACTCAAGTCGAACGAGTTTTCGAGGTAGGTGGAAAAGAAGCGAGCGAACGTATCGATATCTGCTGTAGCCGGACGGGTCTCTGGCGGTAGATTCTGAATGTGTTCGGCCATCCAAGCACTGGCAGCGTTCGGAAGCGATGAAAACGCGTGTGCCGTCTCGAATTGAATAAAACCGTTGGTCACAGCATCGGACAACCATTTCAGCAGCAGATAACTGCGCTGCTGTAGATCAATGGCTTGCTGTAGTTTTTCTGAATCAATCATAAAGATTTTGTAGCAGAACTAACTGTCATAGATAACCAAGCGGACTCGTCAGACTCGAACAAGGTTCGCCAGTGCCCATGATTTCGCGAAACCTTTGTGCTTGCGGAGGTTTATATCAAAGTGGATTCATCGTTTTGCTGATCTGGGCTAAACCTAATTTTGTCTTTTCCGTTTCCATTGGAGTAAGCCTTGATTTTATCTCTGACTAGAACCCTGGCGGTCGTTGCCTGCCTAACCACTTCGGTTGCTTTGGCTCAATCAACCGAGCAATCAAAAGAACCTGGCGGCGAAACGACCGATTCAGTCAGCTTCACCAAACATGTTGCTCCGATCATCGTTGGCAAGTGTGGCAATTGTCATGTTGCGAATTCTCGAGGTCGCTATGGGATTGCGTCTTACGATGCGTTGATGAGCAGCAAATCGGTCGTTCCCGGAGACCCTGCATCCAGCAACTTTCTTGCCGTCATTGAGTCGGGCGAAATGCCTAAGAATGGCCCGAAGGTCAGTGACAGCGAACTTGCGACACTGAAAAAGTGGATCGCTCAGGGCGCGAAGTACGATGGTGAAACATCATCAAAAGCTCTAATGCCCGCTGCTTCTGCAAGTTCATCGCAAGGTCGCAGTCAGCGTGGTGGACGAAACTCTGGCGGAAGCCGGCTTCACGCCGTTGAGAAGAACCCGCAGGCGGTGGGGGCCGAAGGTGTTGCTTGGTACACGACCTGGGAAACCGGCTTGGAAGAAGCGAAACGCTCCAATCGTCCAATCTTTTTCATGTCTGCCGCGGCCCAATGTACCGGCGTGCCGGGAGTGTTCTGACCGGGCTACTCCAATACGCAGAACAGTTTGTTCTCGAAGCCAGAGTTTGTTGACCTGTCCCGATCGTTCGTTTGTATCCGCATCGAAACCTATGAAAACAAGGAAGCCGAAAAAAGAATCCGCTCGCTTATGAACGGCATTTATGTCAACACTGCATTTGTCCTGTTCGATCCAACCGGAGAAGAACATCTCTCAAGAACAGGGCGTTCTCCAGCGCAAGTGTTAGGACGCTGGAGGTCAAATAGCACCGACTCGATCATTCGTCATCTAGAGTCAACTACGCTGCGTTACCAGCAAAAAGGAAAACCGAATGATGCTGTTCTTCAGGACTTCCTGTCATTTCGCCAAGCACTGAATGTTGCTTCGGCTGACCAGCGACTATTGGTGTTTGTGAATGCTGACGAGTCTGCGATCAAAAAGCTGACGCCAAGCTTGAAAGAGCTGTTTGCTGATGAAGATGTCATCGGCCGATTCCACCTAGATTTGGCTGGCCAAGCGGATGCCACTTGGGTTGATGCCGTTAAAGGATCTGAGTCGGCACCTGCAATCAACATTATCCGAGCCGGAAAGTTTGGAATGGATGGAGCAATCATGAGTCGATTGCCACTGGATGTTCCTCTGGAAAGTTTGAAGGCCAAGTTATTGGCTGACAACAAAGAGTTTGGTTTGACAGAAGAACGCAAGGTCTATGCCAGCCATGTGATGGAAGGCAAGCGAAAAGGAATCGAGTTCGAACTGGAAATCCCTTACGGAGAAGACCGTGATGGAGACGGCGAAATTGATCGCAGCCGTTCGCGAGGTGGTAGTAGCGGCCGAGGACGACGCCGCGGAACCAACCGCAAATAGATTTAAAAAAGGGCAAACGGTTTGGCCGTTTGCCCTCTCGAAATAGCTTTCATTCGGGTCTTAAGCCGCCAGGCTGAACGACCCGAACGGATTACTGAAGAAGTCAGCTGCGAGTACCCTGGGCTTCTACTGCCAGTTTACTTTTTGGTTCGCGAACTGTGCGAGCCAGCGATTTGGCTTCGTTCAGCGTCACTATTTCATCTGCTACGCCACGTTGACCCAGCAGCTCGGTTGCTTGTTGTGACCATGTGCCCGGCTCGACCGCGGCAAAGTCCATGTTTGCGTTTGCAAAGACTGTTTCCAACTCAGAAACACTCATCGCAGCAATTTGCTCAAGGCTATGGATATTCTCAGAATACAAAGCTCTTTGCGTGGCCTGACCGATCCCTTGAATCTGCGTCAAGTCGTCTTTGTCGGTCGAAAGTTTTGATTTGACACGGTGAGTTTTCTTAACCGAACGAGACTGCAACTCCGAAGTCTTTGCGTTGGCGTTCGTTTGACGCCGTGTCGTTTTTTGTTGAAGCTCTTGCCACCAACGGTCGAACGTACCATCATCGATTTTCAGGTTTTGACTTTGCAACAGCCCACGAACTCGCTCGCGCGAATCGGGTCCGCACGTTGACAGATCAGTGATTCCCGC
>CAYNNP010000085.1:6690-23124 GCA_964398215.1 uncultured Pirellulaceae bacterium
CGATCTTCAGGTTTTGACTTTGCATCAGCTCACGAACTCGCTCGCGCGAATCGGGTCCGCACGTTGACAGATCAGTGATTCCCGCTGCAGACAGAGCTTCGGAAATCTGCTTGTGCTGGAATTCAACGCTAGACGGCGATGAGTATTCCACTTTAGAACCCAAGGCTGGCTGGGCGGCTTCGGGAGCGTTCACGGTTATTTGTGATGCTGGCTGATCTTGATGCGTCCGACGTGGAATCGCGTCAAGGTCGGAAGCCAGTGCTGGAGCTTGACCTTCAGCTTTCAACTCTCTGCTCGTTGCCTTGACATTCAATTGACGTGGTGCCGTTTCCTGTTGAAGTTCTTGCCACCAACGGTCGAACGTACCATCGTCGATCTTCAGGTTTTGACTTTGCATCAGCTCACGAACTCGCTCGCGCGAATCGGGACCGAACGTTGACAAATCAGTGATTCCCGCCGCAGTCAGAGCTTCGGTAATCTGTTTACCCTTACCCTGAACTTCAACGCTAGTCGGCGCTGAGTACTCGATTTCAGAACCCAAGGCTGGCTGCACCACTTCGGGTGCGTTCACAGCTAGGCCAGCAGCGGGTGCTGGTGTTTGAATTTGAGCTGGCGTTTGAACTGACGCTTGGGGCCGTTGTTGCTCAGGACGCTCGTTTTCTTGGCGGCCTGCCGTGACAACATTTCCACTTGCAAGTGAAAGTTTTTTGGCTGCACCAACCGCTGGCTGTTGCAACCTGTTGATTGGGCTGGGTGAATCCATCGCCTGATTCTTTAAAAGCGTGGATGATCGCGAGCTAGCGATACCATCACCGTCGTCAGTGACGCTTTCTTCTTTTTTCCGGCGTCCAACGACGCGGAGCAATTGCCACCCAAGTACTGGAGTGAGCAAGAAAGGGATCCACTTCCACCATTTGTTCCCGGTAGAATCGGCGGATGCAACAACTCGATGAACGCTGCTGGTGGTAACGGCTGCAGGTGTTTGTGAAGTTGATTTTCTAGTTTGTTCAAGGGCCGCTTCAGATTTGGCCATCTGCATGGTTGGATTTTTGGAAGCAGGTGCTGGCAACGAGTTTTTCTCCAAAGCATCTTGTGGGGCCACCTGCCACGGTGCAATTGCGTTTTCCGCAGCTCCGCTCTCGGCTTGGAGTCGCTCGTAGCGTGATGTTTTCTGTGGCGAAGATTCTGCTGTAGCGATGTCCGCTTGATTAAGATTTCCGGCTGCAGAAGGCGATGCGGGTTGATCATCCTGTTCGACATCCGGCGCTGAATCCATTCTTGGTAAATCAGCAAAGCCATTGGTTGCCGGAGGAGTCTGCAACTCTTGCTCAACCGCTTGATCCATCCACGAGAATCCCTCAGCCTGCAGAGGCAACGTTTCGTCTCTATCGAACAGTCCAAACTGATCGTAGATATCGTTGGAGTAGTTCTTTTCGATATCGTCACGCAATTTATCATCGAATGCAATCGCATTCTCGGCAACGCGACTCTCCAACTGCTCGATCGCTTCGCGAGCCTCCGATGGCTCAGTCGTCTGTGCAAACGCGTTGGCCATTTCAGGTTTGTAACCTGGTTGCTGATGAGCGGGAACGTTTTCCAGACGGACGCTATTTTGCTCAGTTAGTTGTTGCAAAGGTTCTGCGATATCACGCGGGTTGACGTATTCTGCTGGAATCGCGGTCGCAATTTTTGTTCGGTCGTCTGCGTACTCTGGAATCCAAGAAATCCATGATGAAAAATGGTCCGCCCATTCTGCGAGTGTTCTTTGTTGCTCTTGTTCGTTCTGCAACGGAGCTGATTCGGCGGGAGTTTCGGCAAGCTTTGTCGTAGCTTGTTCCGATTGATATTCGTCGTGCGTTTTGGCAGTCGTGCTGGTAGATGGTGAAATCTCTTCAGGCGCTGGCGAGGTTACGGCGCCTTGCAGCAAAGAGTTACCAAATTCATTGATGGTCGCTTGCGATTCAAAGCTCTGCTGAAGTTCGTATTGTTGTGGCTGAGCTTGTTGCTTTACATGTCGATAGTGAAACTGTTGGCATGAAACGCAGAAATATCGCTCCAGCACATAGTTAGATTGGTTAGGTTGTTGGAACTCCGCAGCGATTTGTTGAGCACTTACACTGCAAAGACAAACGGACAATGAGATCAATGAAATTAGGACGCGTTTCATAAACGACTCCGGAAGCTAAGGTTTGAACACCGTGCGATGACAAGTGCCTGTAGCCTAGGTCTGTTCTCGCCGCGGAGACTTTTATCAAGGCCAGAAGCCGCGTCCGACGCGTGCAAAACGCACAACCGATCACAGGTTTTATCGGTTCCTCTGGCGCAGCAACGCGTGACTAAGTAAGCCCGCGGACAGTTCGCACATTTGTGCTAGGCGCCAAGCACCAATCGTAGAAAAACACGTAGGTTGGCCACTCCTGGCCGACTGAAAATTGCACCCTCCTGCGCAGAGGGAGGGTGATTCATTCACACGCTGTATCGCAACGCTAAAAACGTATCTTGTCGTTCACGAATCTTGTCGTGTGCGATGCTAAACCAAGTCAACGATGCTGCCGAACTCTGGGTCAATCAGGCGGCGGTACGTTCTGACTGCGAAGCGATCGGTCATCTTTGCAATCGTGTCACAAATGATCCGTCGCGAAACCGACTCGTCTCCATCGGCGGCTTTTAGCTCGGCTTCCGTTTCAGCGGGCAGCAGACCCAGCGGACGTTTCTGATTGCCAAGATAGTTGTCTGCAAAAACTCTGAACAAGTCGCCTAGCACTCGCCCGGCTTTGTGGTCAAGTTGCTGCAGTTGCGGAGCACGGAAGACCAGATCGAATGAGATACGTTTGTAAAGCTTCGATTCTGCTTCTGCGTCTTCGTGAACCCGGACCTCGTAGCGATAACGCGAAGTCTGTCCAGACATGAAGTTCGGTGAGGATTCAACTATGTCAGCTGCAGCAATGAACTTGCCGATCTTGCTGCCCATCAGCGGTTCCAGTCGTTGCCGACGAATGGCAACGATCAATTCGTCAATGTGTTGTTGATCGTTTGCCGAAAGCTCATTCGCTTCCGCCCAGCGGCCAAGCCTTTCCAGGTTGATGAAGCCTGCGTTCACGCCGTCGACAATGTCGTTCAGCGAATAGGCCGTGTCGTCGGCCCAATCCATGATTTGACATTCAATGGATTTAAATCCATTACGTTCCTTTCCTGCGGTTAGCTCTGATACAAAACAGTCGCTTCCAAAACCAAATTCTAAAAACTGTTTTTGCGAATCGTAGACGAAGTGGTTCGCGGCGTCGGGGGTTTCTGAAAGCAACGTCTTGTACTTTAGCGTAGCGTCCAAGAACGCACGCGTTGGGTCCATGCCACCACGGCCGTAAATCGTCTCGGTCAGCAGCCGAAGTGTTTGCGCGTTGCCTTCGAATCCACCGTAGCCCCGCATCAAATCGTGCAGCACTCGTTCGCCAGCGTGACCAAACGGCGGGTGACCAATGTCGTGCGACAAACAAGCCGCTTCAACCAAATCCGGATCGACAAAATAGTCGTCGCCCAATAGATCACTGGTCTTTTTTAAGCGACCGCAGATTGAACGACCGATCTGCGCGACTTCCAGTGAATGGGTTAAACGTGTGCGATAAAAGTCATACTCGCCGGACAAAAAGACCTGCGTCTTACTTTGCAGACGCCGGAACGCCGACGTGTACAGGATTCGATCGCGATCGATTTGGAACGGCGATCGATAGTCTTCTGGTCGATTTCCACCCGCGCCGGAAAGTGGTTCTGTGTCGAACTGGTTGTAAAAGTTGTTTGCCATGCAAAACATCGTAGTGAAATTTTCTTTTCCAGCACCTGGGCAAGTCCGCGATATCAACCGAAGCTCGCGGTTCCGCCTTTGGACGCAAGCCGACGCAAAAACAGGTCAACCTGACTGATAGGCTTTGCGAACTTCTTCGGCAATCGACTTGAATCCGTCTTTGACAACGTCTTCGGGCATCGTGAACGTGACACGAAGACACTCGTCGCTGTGAGGCCACTGTTCTGTATCGTTGCCGTAAAAGAAATAGTCGCCAGGAACGACTAAAACATCACGTGCTTTCAATCGTTGATACAACTCCTTGCTGCTAATCGGCAAGTCCTTGAACCATAACCACAAGAAAAACGCGCCTTCCGAGACATGGATTCGATAGGGGATCGTTTCCTCCATCGCTTCGTGCATCCACTGGACGGCTTGCTCCGATTTCTGCCGATAGTAAGGCAAAATCACTTCCCGGCTGAGCTTCAAAATTTGACCGTCTTCGACCAGCGGCTGCACAATCGCTTGGCCAATGTTGGTGTTCGCAAGTCCTACGATCGAAGTCATCGACGAGATCCCGCGGGCGATTTCTGGATTTGCAATCACGATTCCAGTACGCGTGCCGGGAAGCCCAAGTTTTGACAAGCTTAACGTTAGGATGATGTGTTCATCCCAGATCGGTTGTGCGTCTGTGTAGATCGCTCCGGGAAACGGGGCCCCGTAGGCATTGTCGATGATCAAAGGCACATCATTGTCGATCGCCATTGTCGACAAGGTCTGAATTTCATCGTCCGTCAGTACGTTTCCAGTTGGATTGGTTGGCCTTGAAACGCAGATCGCAGCGGTATCCGAGGTGACGTTCACGTTTTCAAAATCAACACGATATTTGAATTGATGGTCGCCGATCAGTTCAATCTGAGGCTTGGTGCCTTGAAAGATATCATCGCCGACGGCCTGATTTGCATACCCAATGTATTCGGGAATGATTGGCAGCAGTATCTTTTTCGAAACACCGCTTTGGAACTCGCCGGCAAGCATGTTGAACAAGAAAAAGAACGCTGTTTGCGCGCCGGGTGTGATCGCAACGTTCTCAGGTCCAATTGGCCAACCAAATTCTTTTGAAAACAAATCGGCAATCGCGTTGCGAAAATCGGAATTGCCGATCGGCGGTTCGTAGTTGCCCAAGACGCGCGAGAGATGGTCGGGATCATCGGCGATTTGAAGCCATCGTTTACGCCACAAGTCGTCCATTTCAGGAATGTGAGCGGGTTGCCCGCCGCCCAACATTCGCACTTGGTCTCCTCCGGCAGCAAGGGCATCGCCCAAGTCGTCCATCAGTTCGCCAATCCCACTACCCTCCGAAAGACGCTGCCCAAAAATGGAACGTTGGAGGGTACTGATTACTCTATCCATGCTCATTCGACTTTATGTTTGAACATCCAGCCGAATAATTCCGGCGTGTTGTAAGTTGCTGACCAGCAATTGTGGCCAAAATGTTCAAAGGTTGTAAATCGGACCTTTTTTCCGCCAGCAGCTTTGATTGCCTCAACCATGTCGACTGATTTCTGGAACGGGACCGCACCGTCTCGATCACCATGGAAAACCCAAATCGGCGTGTCCTTTAGTTTGTCTGCGTCCTTTGGGTCACCGCCGCCACAAACAGGAGCGACCGCAGCAAATAGCTTGGGATGCGCGGCGGCCATTCTCCATGAACCGTATCCGCCCATGCTGAGGCCGGTGAGATACAAGCGTTTTTTATCAGCGCCATATTCCTTCACAACGTAGTCCAACAACTCCTTTAGCCGCGTCTGCTGTGTATCTTTTGACCAAGAATCATCCTTGGGACATTGCGGGGAAACAAGAATGTAATTCAGTTTGTCACCACGCTCAGCAAACTTGGGTGGTCCCCACTTCGCAACCAAACTTAGCGGTCCATAGCTCTCGCCGCGACCGTGCAAAAAATAGACCAGCGGCAAATTCGCGTCTTTAGTAAAGTTGGATGGCAGATACAGCAAGTACGAAACGGATTCGCCATCGGATGTCTGGAAAGTTTGTTCGACCTGTTTACCTGGTTCCGGCTTTTCATTGCCTTGCGAAAACGCTGTCGTTGCAAACAGTGTAAAACAAGCACCCAGAAGAAATTTTGTTGTCATTGTATTCATGATGTTGGTTACCCAATTCGTGGTATTGGTCGATCGCCGCCGGATTAGGATACACCGAAAATCACAGTCGGTGTTCCGGCGCGCATCGGGGCCTTCGGTGGTGGGATCGATAGAAGTCGCGAACGTTTGTAGTACCGCCTTCAGGTGGAATCGGGTCCTTTACCCCGCAACCTATTCCGGCTGAAGCCGGTACTACGAACGGTGGGTAATAAGAAATCACAGCCTCGGAGAGCCCGCCCCTCACGCTGGGGCGCGTCATGAGTGACCAACCAAAGCACTGACTGGCTTTTACTTCTTTTTGAGCTTGATGCCCCAAATGGGGCCTCGGGTAGAATTTTTTGGTCTTGGGTTCGCCTTCCACATGTTGAACCCGACCTGCGAAACGCCTACGTCCTTGTAGTTTCCTCCGTGCGCTTTCGCCAAGGCTGAAAACTCTCTGGCGTCTCTCGGTTTGACTTGCATTCCACGTGTGTGCACGATCGTTTTGGTTCTCGGTTGGTTCTCCACAAAATATTTTGCGGCTCCGTCAGTGAATCCACCATCGCCAAGTACATAGATCACGTCCGGTTTCATATTGAACGCTGCCTGAATCGCTTCCTTGCCGTTCGTTTTTAAACACAGCTGAACGGACTGAAGCCAGTAGAACATTCGGTTTTTGTTGCGACTGCTCGCGGGCACCATCTGAAAAACTGCATTCGGGTGCATCATCGGGTACGCCGTGTCGCTGTAAAAGATGACATAGAAACGTTGCTTTGCATTCAAGCCGTTGATTGCGTTGACCAGTTCGGTTAGCGCCGTTTCGAATCGCCCTTTCCCCATACTGTTTGAGTTATCAATCACAAAGACATAGTCCTTTGCCGATTTCTTGGTACCAAAAACCGAGGACTTTGACGGAGCATCTTTGCCGTCACCAGAATCCTTTGACGGTTTGGCGGCTGGTTTGACCGCATCACCACTGACCGCAGCTAGAAAGTTTGGCGAGACCACTGCCTGAGTCATCGGTGTCTCGGGTTCGGCTTCGGGCGGCGCGTCTTCGGATTCCGTCTCGGTGGGCTCCGTGATCTCCAGTGGCGCTGGCTCAATGACGATTTCTTCGATGCGATCGGTCGTGACCGGAGAAACAACCAAACTGATTTCGTCTTTGTCACTATCGTTGACGAGCGCCAAACTGGCCAACAGCAAGAGGATTGCAAGGTGGATAGCGATGCTGATTCCACTGCCGCGCATGTGTCTGTGCAAATCGGCCTTCCGCGTCGCCCACCATTGCCGAAAACTAACAGTCCAATATCGAAACCCAGTCGCCTGCTCCAACTCCTCTTGATCATGCAGCCGTTGTGCTTCGGCCTCTTGCTCCGCCGCGGTCAGTCCGTTCATCAACAGTGATTGCGGATCAGAGGTGGTAACTTTGGCAGCCTCCGATGTCAAAGCAATTTTGCGTAGCTTGGCGATCGGTTTCTCGATCGCCGAGCGTTCTGGTGCAAGTAAGTCTTTGAACCCAGCGCTGGTTGCCGCATCGACATCAGCAATCGGCACTTCGAATAGTTGCTGGTCCTTGCTGACCACTGTCATGCCCCGATCTTGCGGTCGGTACATCCCTCGCTGCTGGGCTTGCTGCAAATGATCGGATTTGACCAAGTACAGTTTTTCGCCATCGGAAACGGTAACGGAAGCTGTCACGACGGTTCTCCCTCGTTATCCTTTTTTCGCTTTGGCTTCTTTGCTTTCTTGTTTCCGCCATCGGTCACAATGACTGGCTTGAAATTCACTTTCGCTTTCGGTTTAGCTCCGCCAATCTCTGTGAAATCGGGAATCTCCGATGCATCAATTTTGGGCTTCGGTTGGCTATCGCCAAGGTCAATTTTGGGGCCAACAGGTTTAGATTTGGCAGCAGGCTTGGCCGGTTTTGCTGAAGCACCTGGCTTGGGAATGGCTCCGGGTCGAGCAATCGGTTTTTTGCCAGCTGGCTTTTTTGCTTCTGGTTGAGCGACTGGTTGCACAGGTGCCTTTCCAACTGGGGCTTTTCCAACAGGAGCCTTTCCAACAGGAGCCTTTCCAACGGGCGCCTTTCCAACAGGAGCGTTCCCTAGTGGCGCTGCGTCCGTTTTCTTGGCTGGCCGAGGGATTCCTTTGCTCGCTTCGGTGACTTTGGGGGTCACTGGAAAATCGGCCATGTGCGGTTTTCCCTTGGGCTGTGCTTTGCCAGTTGGTTTTGCAACCGGCTTTGCAACCGGTTTGGCGACTGGGTTTACAACAGGGTTTGCTTTGGCAACAGGAGCCTTGGCGACCGGTTTTGCCACGGGAGCCTTGGCAACTGGTTTGGCAACAGGAACCTTGGCGACCGGTTTGGCAACAGGAGCAACAGGGTTTACTTTCGCGACAGGTGTAGCTTTGGCAATCGGCTTGGCGGTAGGCGTAGCTTTTACAACAGGCGTAGCTTTCGCCACCGGCTTCACCACAGGTTTTGCTTTCGCGACCGGCTTCACTTTGCCGACTGGCTTCACCAGCGGCTTCGCTTGCACGACTGGCTTTGCGACCGGTTTTGCTTTGCCAACGGGCTTGATCGCAGGAAACGGCGTGGGTGCTTTGGCTGCAACCACCGGATTTACGTCGGCCGGCGTCGCGAGCTCAGCCATCGGAATCACTTCGGCCATCGGGATTGCCTCGAACGGCGATCCGTCGGGCAGCGGCAAGGGAGCTGTGCCCAAAACAGGTTGATCATCCGGCAGCAATTGATCACTATCGTCACGCAGCTCTCCTAGCGTTTCGTCACTCAGCCCGCCGTCAATGCGGCCGATCCAAGTCTGAATCTCGTCACTCGACAGACCAGCAGCGCGGTCCAGAGTCATTTCCATATTCAGCTCAACAGAAGGCAAATTCGCGCAAACCGTCAACCGCCCGTCTTGTGAATAATCAAACTGAACTGCGACTTCGGTGCCTTTGGGCGTACCAGCGGGCAAGTCATTCACAATGCACTTGCCGATGTCCGTAGACCCAACGCCGCGATCATCACCGCCTTCGATGACATTGATTTTGACATTCGCTTGGTTGTCAGCGTGAGTTCGAAAGATGATCTGCTTGCGCGCCGGCAACGTCGTGTTCCGAGGAATCATGACTTGCCGCGCCGGTTCACCAGTCGCCGGGTGGACGGCCAAGACACCCAGGTCGTGCGAGTTCACATTGCTGACCGATACGTTTGCATGTTTCCCCGACGTATTGCCAAGCAACATTCCGGCGTACAAGGCCGCGCCATGGCAGACGGCTTCGTCGGGTGAAAGACTACGATCGACCGTCAATCCAGAACGCTTCTCCAGCTCGCTTCTGATCATCGGCATGCGAGTCGAACCACCGACCAGAATCAAACGGGTTAAGTCAGTCCATTTAAGATGACTATCGTCCAAAACCATCCCGACCGTCATCAAGGTTCGTTCAACCAGATCCTCGCACAGATTTGAAAACGCATCCTGGCTGACCTCGGACCGCAATCGCATGCCTTCGTGGGCAAACGCGACGGAGAAAGAATCGCGCTGGGTCAATGCATGCTTGGCTTGGTTCGCTTTGCGCAGCAGCTCCTGTTCACCACACGGGTCTTCGCGCGGATCAACTCCGTGCTGCGACATGAACTGTTCTGCAATGTGATCCACCAAGCGGCGGTCCCAGTCAACGCCTCCCAAGTACACATCGCCAGCGGTCGCGATCGTGTTGTAATTGTTGCCTTGGATTTCCATGACGGTAACATCGAACGTTCCACCGCCAAGGTCATAAACCAGCACGCGTTCGGTTTGACCACTGACGCCTTCTTTATTCAAGAACCCTGTTTGCACACCGAAAGTGATCGCCGCGGCGGTTGGCTCGTTGATGATATCCATCACCTCCAGCCCCGCGATCCGGCCAGCATCCTGAGTAGCCTTTCGGCACGGCTCGTTGAAAAAAGCTGGCACTGTGACAACAACTTTTTCAACATTGCCCAACAACAACTCCGAGTCCGCTTTCAATTTGCGAAGCACCAATGCCTGCAGGACTTCGGGTGGAAACTGGCCGCCCAAGATTTGTTTGCCGTATCGGTCCTCGCCAACGTCACGCTTGGCATACAACGCCAGGCGATCCGGTTCAAGCAAACCTGCCTCGACCGCTTCGACGCCGATAATTGGCCGAGAATGATCAAAAAACACGGCGCTAGGCGTCGTCAAATCGCCTTCCGCATTGCGGATCGTTTCGGGACGGCCGTTAGCATTCAGATAGGCGACGGCAGAAAAAGTTGTCCCAAGGTCAATACCGACCGCAGGATGCTGTTTAGAATCTGTCATGTTTATAAAAAGCGAAAAGACAAGTAGTGCTGGCGGTCTTCAGTTTACCAGAAATCCATTTGTCGAACGATTTTTGGCCAACGAAGTACCCAAAGGGGCCGTAAATCACTGCTCTGTTGGCTAACTTTCCTATTCAACCACTGGACTCGCCGTGATCAATCCAACCATTGGAAAACGAATTTTGATTGGCGGCGTGATTGCCGCGACCGCAGCCCTATTGTGCCACCGAAGCGTTGCTGCTGACCAGCCGAATATTGTTTTGGTGATGGCCGACGATCAGGGTTGGGGCCAAACGGGTTACTACAACCATCCGATTTTGAAAACGCCGCACTTGGATCAGATGGCTTCGGCTGGTTTGCGATTCGATCGGTTCTATGCAGGAGCGCCCGTGTGTTCGCCGACGCGGGGCAGTGTTCTGACGGGTCGAGCCAACGACCGGATCGGCGTGTTGAGCCACGGTTATGCGCTGCGATTGCAAGAAACTACGATCGCTCAAGTGCTGCATGATGCGGGCTACACCACAGGGCACTTTGGCAAATGGCACTTGAACGCACTGCGAGGCCCCGGGGTACCAATTCTGGCGACCGACGATCACAACCCTGGCGCGTTCGGTTTCGACCATTGGACTTCGGTGACCAATTTTTTCGACCGAGATCCAATCATGAGCCGGACGGGAAAATTTGAAGAGTTCAAAGGCGATTCATCCGAAATCGCCGTGGACTTGGCGATCGATTTTATGCAACGACAAACCCATGCCCAGCAAAAATTCTTGGCGGTGATCTGGTACGGAAGCCCTCATAGTCCTTTTCGATCAAGCGATGACGACGCAAAGACTTTCCAAGATCTGAATGATCTGTCCCGTCAGCATTATGGCGAATTGGTTGCGATGGATCGTAGCATCGGTACGTTAAGAAAAGCGATTGCGGATCTAGAGATCGACGACAACACTTTGATTTGGTTTTGTAGCGACAACGGTGGATTGCCAAAGATTGTGCCCGGTACCGTTGGCGGTCTACGAGGCAATAAGGGGTCGATCTTCGAGGGCGGTTTGCGGGTTCCCGGCATCATCGAATGGCCTGCGCGAATCAAACCACGGATCACCAAATTCCCAGCAAGCGTTCTGGATATCATGCCGACGCTGATGGGAATCGTCGGGGTCGATCATCCGTTTCCGCAACGGCCCGCCGACGGAATGGACCTGCAAAAGATCTTTGATGCTGATCTGGAGCGAAGAGAAAAACCGATTCCGTTTCGGCACACTGGCAAAGCTGCACTGATTGACAATCGGTACAAACTGCTGACGACCAAACTAACGCAAAACAAATTTCAGCTATACGACTTGGTGAACGATCCAGCGGAAAAAAACGACTTGGCCCGCGAGCGCCCAGAAATCGCCAAGCGGATGACAGAGCAACTATTGAAGTGGAGCCAGTCGGTCGACAAGAGTCATTTGGGACACGACTATCCATCGGGCAAGGTTAGCGACACGGAACCAGAACCGCGATTCTGGACGGACGTCGAAGCCTACAAGCCCTACTTTCCGGAATGGAAAAAACGCCCCGAGTACGAATCAAGACTGAGCAAGAAAAAAAGCAAGCGGTAGGCAGCGAACGTTTTGCCGGACACGCCGCTAGCTGCGAAAAAGCGGCCAGCTCACTCCACTACTTCTATGTCCAGGCCCATGTTCTTGGCTCGGTCGCGCCAGCGATCACGGGCGAATTTTTGCATGTCAACTTGCTCATCATGCTCGTCCACGATCTCCAGACCCAGCAGCGTTTCGACAACGTCTTCCAGCGTAACGACACCCACCGCGCTACCGTACTGATCGACAACGATCGCGATGTGCTGGCGATCTTGCAGCAACATCTCCAACAGACTTGGAAGTTTCGATTCAGCATTCACCGACGGTAACTCTCGGCGATACTCACCGAGCTTCTTTTCCGATTCACCTCGGCCCTGGGCAAGCAACAGGTCGACTTTCAAAACGAAGCCTGTCGGTTTGTCCAATTGGTCCTTGAAAATCGGGATCCGCGACGTTGGTAATTCAGGAAACTGTTCAAACAATTCCGCCACCGTCATGTTCTCGTCAAAGGCAACGACCACCACTCGAGGTGTCATCACATCAGTAACTTTGATTTCCGGAAACCGCATCAACGACTTGAAAACACGCGACTCATTCTCCGCCAAAACGCCTTGCTGCGCCCCCAGATCGGCCATCGCCCCCAACTCTTCTCGCGTCAAAGCATGGTGTCCTTTGCCACCAGACAATAGCTTGGTCAAAATCTCACTTCCCCAAACCAATGGCTTTAAGACAAAGATCAACCATCCCACAGTTAACGCGATGAACGGCCCAAACTTTCTCCAGTGCAACGCCCCCAGCGTCTTTGGAATGATCTCGCTGAACACCAAAATCAACAACGTCAGAACGGCACTCACGACTGCCAGTGGAACGCTTTTGAAAACTTCCGCCGCCTGTGCTCCAACGCCAGCCGCACCGGCGGTGTGTGCGATCGTATTCAGACTCAGGATCGCGGCGAGTGGCCGATCGATATTCGACTTCAAGCTGTGAAGCCGCTCGGCCTCTTTGGGTTTCTTTTCGCGCAGAGTCGCTATGAAAGAAGGCGTGATGGACAACAAAACGGCTTCGGCGACCGAACAGTAAAACGAAAAACCGATCGCGATTGCCAAGTAAATCAGCAGCAATGTCATCTGGGAAGCCTGAAAATGAGTTATCGAGTGCCGCCAAAACTTTACCAATCAGCGAATCACTGCGGCAAGCCTACACACCCTGTGAAGTGGCTTTTTCCATTTTCACTCAACAGCTTCGATGGACATTCCGTTTCGGTTTATCGCAAAATCGGTGCGGATTTTCATGTCCAGCGGCGGTGGTGCGTCAAAGAATTATGTCCGTTGGCCCTTCGCCGAATACTGCAATACTTGTTAACATTGGCAACATGAGCACGTTTGCAAGCAGGCGCCCCGAGCGCGATGAATTATCATCCGATTACCACCGAGGCCTGATCGCCAAAGTACAAGACGATTGCGTGATCACGGCGATGGAAAAACAGCAGTACTGGCTGTGCGAACTTGCCAGCAGCCTGAGTACCGCCCAAGTCGACATGATTCACAAGCCGTATGGATGGACCATTCGCCAGGTGATGGAGCATTGCGCGAACGCGGAACGTGTATTCGGATACCGCATGCTTCGCTTTGCTGCCGGGGACGCAACCGAGCTACCTGGATGGGCCGAAAACGATTACGCGGATGAAAAATTCGGCTTGGGGAATTTTGGGCACATCGTCACAGAAATGGGTGCACTGCGGCAATCAAACCTCATGCTACTTCGCCGCATCCAGCCAAATTGTTGGGACCGTTCGGGCATCGCAGATGGAAATCGCGTGAACGTTCGATCCATCGCATGGCTCTCAGCAGGCCACCTTCAGCATCATCTGGAAATTATCGAGAAACGCACCGGCGTCACAGCAGACCGAGAACCACCGACCATGTAGCCGCAGCACGGCAAGTCAGTTTACTACCCACCATTCGTAGTACCGGCTTCAGCCGGAATAGGTTGCGCAATAGATTCTGGGGTAACCGACCGGACTCCTCCTGAAGGCAGTACTCAAACAAAAAACTCACAGCCTCTCAGGCCACAGTGCCCCTTACCTAAATCACGTTGCGAATCAAAAAGAACTCGCATGCGGGTGCTCCTTGGCGACTTCTACTGACGTTTGCGCGAACATTTCCGCAATTGTTTCGCTCGAAGTCCAAGTAATCAACAATCGGGATTGACGCTCAAGACCTGTTGATATCATCTTTCACGCATCGAAACCCACCTCCGTATCGTGGGCACGAACAACACTCTCATGAAAGAGATCGATATGAGTACTGCTTCGGAAACCGTCCAAATCCAATTGCCCGATGGCACTCTCGCTGAACACCCGCACCACGCAACGCCGATGGATGTTGCGACCGGAATTAGCGAAGGCCTTGCCCGCAGTGTCGTGGCGGCAAAAATAGGCGACAACATCGTTGACGCAGACCGTACTTTCGGTGAACTGGCAGCGGACGATCAGCCGCTGCCGCTCCAACTGCTGACCAGTCGCGATCCCGAAGCTCTGGGCGTCCTACGTCACTCAGCGGCCCATGTGATGGCACGCGCGGTGATGCAATTGTACGAAGGCGTTTCGCTGGCGTTCGGGCCGACCACCGACGGCGGATTCTACTACGACTTTGATATCCCGTCTCCGATCAGCGAAGAAGATTTTCCCAAGATCGAAGCCGAGATGAAAAAGATCATCAAAGCCAAAGAACCGTTCGAACGATTTTCGCTGGAACGAGCCGAAGCGGAAAAGCTATGCGAGGATCTCAAGCAAGACCTGAAAGTAGAACATATCAACTCAGGCCTAGCCGATCAGGACAGTTTAAGTTTCTATCGGCAAGGCGAGTTCGTGGATTTGTGCCGCGGCCCACACATTCCCAACGCTGGCAAGATCAAAGCCATCAAGTTGATGAGCGTTGCAGGATCTCACTGGAAAGGCGATGTCAGTGGCCGGCCACTCCAAAGACTCTACGGCACCGCGTTCTTTGACAAGAAAGAACTCAAAGCGTATCTGGAACAACTGGAAGAAGCCAAGCGACGTGATCACCGTGTGCTCGGAAAGCAGCATGGATTGTTTTCGATCAACTCTGAAGTCGGTTCGGGGCTATGCCTGTGGTTGCCAAAAGGCGCTCGAGTACGCGTGAATCTGGAAGACTTTCTGCGCAAGGAGCTTTTATCGCGCGGCTACGACCCTGTTTACAGTCCACACATTGGTCGCGTCGAACTGTACGAAACCAGCGGCCACTTTCCTTACTATCGTGACAGCCAATTCGCTCCGCTGTTTGGTAGCGAAGTAGGCGGATTGCTGGACGCTTGGAGCGAAAGGCTTAAAGACAACAAGATCGATTCTGATGGTGAAGAAAAACTGATGGCGGCCGTAGAGGCTTTGGGGGTCGAACTGCCCAACTACAAGCCATCGTCAAAACCAGAAGACAAGATCGCGGTCTTGAATGAATGGCAACATGCGAACGAACGCTACTTGCTAAAACCAATGAACTGCCCGCATCACTGCCACATATTCAAGGCGCAGCCACGTTCGTACCGCCAGCTGCCGCTGCGTTTGTTTGAGTTCGGAACTGTCTATCGCCATGAGCAAACCGGCGAATTGAACGGGTTGCTACGTGTCCGCGGTTTGACTCAAGACGATGCGCATATTTTCTGTACCGGAGACCAAGTCGAACAGGAGTTCCGCGCCACCATCGAATTGACCAAGTTCGTTTTGGAAGCCGTTGGCCTCGAGAACTATCGTGTTCAACTTTCGCTACGTGATCCTGATAGCAGCAAGTACGTTGGCACCGAAGAAAACTGGGACAAAGCGGAAGGAGCGTTGCGTGGTGTCCTGGAAGATTCCGGGTTGGAGTTCAATGAAGAACCCGGCGAAGCAGCCTTCTACGGCCCCAAAGCCGACTTCATGGTCAGTGACTGCATTGGTCGATCGTGGCAATTAGGCACAGTCCAGTTGGACTATAACTTGCCCGAACGATTCAAGCTTGAGTACAACGGCAACGACAATGTTTCGCATCGCCCCGTGATGATTCACCGCGCACCGTTTGGGTCGCTGGAACGATTCACCGGAATGCTAATCGAACACTTTGCAGGCGCGTTCCCAATGTGGCTGTCGCCCGAGCAAGTTCGTGTGTTGCCGTTGAGCGATAAGTCGCTTGAATATGCCGCGCAGGTCTGCCAGCAGTTGACTGATGCAGGATTGAGAGCAACGGTCGATTCGTCAGGCGGAAAAGTCCAAGCCAAAATCCGGAATGCTCAACTGGAATTGATCAACTACATGGCAGTCGTCGGTCCCAAGGAAGCGGAGACTGGCCAGTTAGCATTGCGAGATCGAATCGACGGCGACCTAGGATCCATGCCGGTTGCCGAAGCGATTGCAAAATTGCGAAAAGAGATTGACGACCGAACCGTCCGCCAAGCCGTGAAGGCCCAAGCGGCCGCAGCAGCCGTCGACTCCGCCGCAACAGGCAACGAATATTAGCCAAGCGACATGTACTGGCCAATTAAAAAACCGTAGCGGAAGTCGCCAAGACTTCCGGCTTTGCAGCCTGGGTGCGCATACGGATCAACCGCGAACCGCAA
>CAYNNP010000086.1:0-22973 GCA_964398215.1 uncultured Pirellulaceae bacterium
ACGCCACAAAAACGGCGGCTATCGCCGTGCCGCTCACAAAACAAAAAACTCAGGGTCTGGTCGGCCGATTCGTTTGCCAGGCCGCGAATCAAACTCGCGTGCAGTTGCAGGGCAAATCACTGTTTCAACTTGTTTTTGTTCGTAGATCGGCTGATTCAATGCGTATTTCAGTTCAGTCGGGCAGGAATGCCCAACGTACTTTGAGAAAGTGATTTTACCCCGCGTGCGGTTCGAGTAAGATCTCGTGCATGACTACAAAACAAAATTTTAACGGTGCGGTGAGACTTGCGATTACGTTTCTTGTTGGGCTGGTGTCGCTCTCTGTGGTGACGGCAGCTGACGACAAAGCACCGAATATCGTGCTGATACTTTCGGATGATCAAGCGTGGACCGATTATGGGTTCATGGGGCATGATGCGATTGAAACACCACACTTGGATCGGTTGGCTCGCGAAGGAATATTGTTCCGCCGCGGATACGTTCCGACAGCGCTGTGTCGGCCTTCGCTGATGACGCTTCTGACTGGCCAGTACGCTAGCGTGCACGGGGTTACTGGAAATGATCCATCGCCCAAGAATTACGCGCCGCGCAATTCACCCAAGTACGTTCAGCAGCGTGCAAAACTGATTTCGTATTTGGACAAGTTTGCGACGGTTCCCAAAGTGCTTGGGAAAGAGGGCTATCTGAGTCACCAGAGTGGCAAACTTTGGGAGGGAAGTTATCAGAATTGTGGGTTCACGCATGGCATGACGCGAGGTTTTCCTCAGCCCGGTGGTCGGCATGGTGACGATGGTTTGAAGATCGGCCGGAAAGGTATGAAGCCGATTGCAGATTTCGTCCAGGAAGCAACCGAAAAGGACAATCCGTTCTTTATGTGGTACGCACCGTTCTTGCCGCACACTCCGCATACGCCACCAGAACGTCTGCTTAAAAAATACAAAGATGGACGGAGCATTCAGGTCGCGAAGTACTTTGCGATGTGTGATTGGTTTGACGAAACGATCGGAGAGCTTCGCGAGATTTTGGAAAAGAACGGTGCGGACAAAAACACTTTGATCATTTATGTAACCGACAACGGCTGGATCCAGAATCCAAACAAGAATGGATACGCGCCACGGTCAAAACAGTCTCCGAATGAAGGCGGGATCCGGACACCGATCATCTTTCATTGGCCAGAAAAGCTAAAACCGGCGGATCGACCCGAGTTGGTTAGCAGTATCGATATCGTTCCAACGATTTTGGCAGCCGCAAAAACTAGCAGCCCGGATGATCTGCCAGGTTTGAACCTGATGAACAATCTAACAGCGGGAACACCGATCAAACGCGATACGATATTTGGTGAAGGCTTTGCTCATGACATCGCTGACGTTGCCAAGCCTGAGGCGTCGCTGCTGTATCGCTGGGCAATCCAAGACGACTGGAAGTTGCTGTTGACCTATGATGGCGAGGTCAACCGCTATCTGACAAGTCACCCGCGAACTGAAAAGCGTCCGCAGCTGTTCAATCTGACCAAGGATCCGAGCGAAGAGAAGAACCTTGCCGGTGATCATCCCGAGATCGTAGCCAGACTTGTAAAGAAAATTGACCAGTGGTATCCGGTCACAGAGCGCAAGGTGATCAAGACGTTTGAGTGATTGGTATCACTACTGATAGATGATTTGTCCCTGCTGAATGTGCTCGTATCCTTGGCCACCCAGCATTCCAGGGGAACGCAACTCGGGACGTGCGTAGTCCGGAATCGTCATGTTCAAGTCATTCATCTCTTTGCTTCGTTGCTGATGCACATCGGGCAGAACATGCGTGACCAGGGCGACAACCAATTCATTGCGGCGTGCTTCTTGGGCGCGTCTCCTGAATAGCCGCCCGACGAGCGGTACACGGCTGAATCCTGGGATCCTTGAATGCGTCGTCGTGTCTTCTTCGCGGATCAACCCGCCAATGACCAGGCCGCCGCCATTGGGCATCAAGACCGTCGTTGACACTTCGGTTGTATCTTCCTCGGGAAATCCACTTTCGGTGATTCGACCACCAGAGACTTTTGGCAGCACCGTCATCAAGATATTGCCGTCGTCTGTGATAACGGGACGAACCGTCAGTACGATTCCGACCTCAAGAAAATTGATGCTTTGAATGGTCGATGTCTGCGTTGTTGTTGCGACCGAGTAGGGAAGCTTTTGCCCGATCTGTATTTTCGCTTCTTGGTGATTCACCACCGAGACCTTTGGTGAAGCCAGAGTTCGCGAATTCGTCGACGACCGGATCGCTTCGATCAAAGCATCCATATCGGTTCCGTCAACACGTAGGGCAACCGATGGATTTGTGCCCTCTTCCGCCAATCCGGCTCCTTCTAGCGTAACCCTTGCGCCATCGACTCGGACTAAGTTTCGCAGATTGATCCCATGACGTTCTTCTTCGTCCAAAGCAATCTGCAAGACATGGGCTTCGATCAAAACCTGTCGGGGCGGCATGTCGACTTGAGCAATGTAATTTGCGATTCGGTTGTGCCCGTAGTCAGTGTCTTCGACAACCAGCAGTTCGCGTGTTCGCAGATGGTCATCCACCTGAGCAGTCACTGAATGGATTGTGCCGACATTCGAGAGCAGCGTGGTCGCGATCCCTTCGATTTCTTTGGATGCGACGTAGTCCAGAGGATAGACACGCAAATAGCGGCCCTGAACCCGTGCGTCCATGCCGGTTGTTTTGCCAGTGACGTACAAGAGGTTGCCGACACGATGCCAGCCAAAACCAGCCACGCCGACTATCGCATCAAGGACCTCATCGAGGCGAGCGCCGCGAATACTGACGGTAACGGGACCGTCGACATCGGGGCCAACCACCAAATTCAAACCGTGGTACTCAGCGATCAGCCGTAGTACCGATGGCAGATCCGCCCTGGAAGCTTCCAAGGTCACGAGTTCGTTGCTGACATCAATCGAAACGTTGCGCGGCGACTGTGTTCTTTCGACTGGAATCTGCGCAGTCGGCGAATGCACTTGCGTGGGCAGCGCCGGCAGAAATTGTTCTTGCTGGGCAATGGCTTGTCGAACAAGCTGTTTCGGTGCCCGGCGAACTATAGGCTGTTGCATTGGCGCCGGCAGCGTGGGTACATCCGGAACTGACGCAACTGGCAAAAAGCGTCTTGACTGCATTGCTCTGGATGCACGAGTGCGCGCGTTTGGCGAATCGACACGCGGCTTCTGTAGATCGGTCACGGCAACCGGCTGCAGTCCGACCACCTGCCGGACCATTGATTTGTCGGTGCCATCGATTGATAGCTGAGCATACGCGTGCTGTATATTTGCGTTGGCAGAAGCAGTCCGCTTGGAAGCGTCGATCAAGTTGCTGTTCGTAGCCCCGATAGGACTCGTTTTCTGGTCGTCAACGTGAAAGGGCCAGAGGTAGGCCGACATTGGAACGGTTGGTTGCGCCCCGGCGATCGCGGCTGGACTATGATTGTGGATCTTTTGCCGAGTATCAGTACGAACAGGAACCGGTACATCTGAAGTCTGATGTTTTACTAGGCTTGGTGATTGATTTTGGGCGGTTGTGTTTGCGATTGAAATCGTTTTGGGGCGCAGGATCTGCGACTCCCCGTCCGCCCATACGGCGCACGGCAGATTACAAATTGCGAACAAAGTCGCACTCAAGAGCACAAGGAGCGTGCGTTTCGTCATGAATCCCCCCAAAGGCTCCGCGGTTTCACGCAGCCCAACTCACTGCGATCGCGCCAATCCGCACGACCGTCAAAGTTACCTATCATGCCTATCGGCGGCTCTGATGCTTGGAAAGAGTCGTTTCAAGCCGTTTTGCTAAAATGTGGGATTGCCCTACTTAGAGAGCTCGACACCGTCGCTTGAAACACCCAGGATCACTCTGCCATCTGGGAGAGCCTCGCCTGCGGAAATGACATCATTGTCGATCAGAGCTTTTCGCGAAGCCCCGTGTGCGCTGCCATAAACTGCTTTGACCACAATGGGTACAACCTCTTGCTCGATCACCAACTCCGCTTGGTCAGCAGCGGGTGATTCGATTTCTGGCGGTGGCGAATAGAACAACGTCTGGTTCACAATGCTAGAGATCTCAGTCCGCGGCAGCTCGGTGATCGAAGTCAGTTCATCGGATAGCTCTGACGTCTTGGGCTTGGCGGCCACTGGAGCTGGAGCCAGTTTCACGGCTGTGACTTTGGCAGGGGCCTGTGTTTGATTTTCATCCGAAGGTTGCGTCAAGATCGCGATCACCAATCCGCCCAGGAGTAGTCCCACGAGTTTTAGCTGCTTCGTTTTTTTTGCGTTGGAGGCGTTAGGCTGCATCGGGAATTTCCATTGCATCGAGTCGACCGGCAACGGTCCCAGGTTTAAAAATGGGAATCCGAATTGAAATCTTCGCAGAACACTCGTAATCGTCTCTGGGAGAATTGCGGTACAAACGGACTGCGTCGCACCAAACGTAGTGCGGGTCTCTCTGCAACGCATCAATGAAGCGGCACAGATTGGTAAAGTCACCTTCGACAGAACACATCACGCTGATCGCTGCGACGCGTTGGCCTTGGTGCTCACCTTCTTTTGTAATCGAATCGAAATCCAAGTCGAAACCTTCTCCCAAAATCTGTACTTTTTGCGACCATTGTTTCCATTCAAAATCCTTACGGACCCAGTTCATTACCATGTCGCGCCGTTTCTGATTTTTGCGCATCAACAAAAACTCGGTCGCGTTCTTGCCCCGAACTGATTTCTCGTTTTGCAACAGCAGCTTGGCGCTACGAATCTCAAGCGAGCTGAATCGATCGTCATGTGCAAAAGCGTCTTTGTTTTGCACGACCCACAACGTTGCCAGAAAAAGCAGCGTGCACATGATTCCGCCAACGATGTGGCATCGGTTTGGCGTCGAGTAGAGATTCGCGGTACAGCTGAGAGCCTTGCCGATGTTGTCTTTGAAACTCATGGCACCATCCTTGTGGACAGCGGTTCTGCGGTCAGCTGAACGGCATCATCAAGTTGCACGCGTGCTGGCAATTTTAGAACTGACTTGTGGATCCGTTTGCTTTCTTTGATTCCGTCGGCCCATTTTTTCGCCGTAGCGCGATCGGGGATCGCTGCAGAGATCACCAGTTCCGGTTTTGCCCAATTCGGCGCCGACTTCAGGTCCTGTGGGTACTCCAGCGGAAGCTGCAGGTCCAGCGATTCGATACTGATGCCTGTCTCTTGTGGTGCTGTGACATCGGCAATTACTGATAGCACCTGAAGACAACTATCATCTGGTTGTGCGGATTCAACCCACTCCAGTAACTCTGTCTGCTGCTGATTGAAAAGTTCCAGTCGTTTTGTTTTCTGTTGCAGATCTTTCAGTGGTGCGGTGTCTTGCATCAATTTCGAGTGCGCCATCCGCGTTTTCTGGCCATGAACGACGGCTGGAATCAGCGCATAGAGAAAGCAAACGAAAAGCATGAATGTAGCAATCAACCACAACGTTAGCACGTTTCGTGCTTGCCGAAGCAGGATGTACTTCTTGGGCAACAGTTGCGTACTGGATTGATAGGCGGTTGCCTTGGTAGCGTTGCGCTGGCTTCTAGGTCCTAATTTCATTTCGTCTCCTTCATCCGTTTTGCTGCAAACGCGAGAGACAATGCTGATGCAAATTCCGGTTCGTCGAAAAATGCTTCGGACTTAGATTCGGCATTTTCTGTCGGCAAGGAATCTGGCATGCTCGGGCGTTCCCAACCCATCAATGTCCATAAAGCAGTCGGCCGCTGAAGCAGCGATGCGAATGATTTTGCAATGCCCGGAATCGACGCGAGTTCACCACAAAGCAGTATTGGTGAATCGTCCGCGATAACAGAATTGCTGCTGCGCTGTGCGTACCGAATCGTTGAATTTACTTCCTGTGCAACTTTGCTGAGCCAACCGAACAGGGAATCGAGTGTCAGCTGGTTCGTCAGCAAATCTTCTAACTCGCTCTTTGGCAGCGAAGGCAAAACGCGACTGATACCACATTCACCATTTCGGTTGATCGTGACCAGGCCACCGTTGCTTTGAAGACGGACGATGCAGCCAGAATCAAGGTTTGTCAAAGCCTTTGCTGCCTGCGAAAGAGCATGGGCGCGAGGCATGATGGCACGAACGTTGTAGCCTTGGCGGCGAATCACTTCTGCGATGTCAAAAGCCGCGTCGGTTGCCGTTGCAACGATCATGACTTGTTGCTGTTTACTGGACGAAAGGACTTCAAGTGGCCAGGTTGCCAAATGCGACTTGGACTTAAAGAGCGAGGATTGGAACATTGCATCGCACTGACGTCCAACGGCTTCGATTTCGCTTAGCGATGCAATTTGATAGTGAACCCAAGCAGACGGCAACGAAATACAAGTCGGATACTCGCCGCTTTCAACACACCGCGGCATGTGTTCTTGGAGTGTTGCGACAACCCGTTGAACCCAATCTTGCGGCGCAGCATTTGTGGGGTTGATGGGCAAAGCAAACTCATGTTTGTTGACCCAGGCAAGGCTGTTGGTTTGTTGTGCCCCGGCGTTACTGGGGTCTGCTGCCAGTGTGGCCATCCGTACGCTACGTACGCCGATGTCGATGCCGGCGAACTGCGTTTTCTTTGCCGTCCACCATGAGCGCAGCAACCCACGATTCCCTTGCAGGTCAATGATTTCGGCGGTTGATGGCATGTGTGTATCCATGGAAAAAGACTGGCTTTCCATGGACGATTTAGGTCACCAACAGCGGCAGTACAACTGATTTCGAGCGTTGGCGCGGGCGTTGGATCCTACAAGTTGGGCCCACACGTCACGACAGTCATAATCGCTATGAATCAATCGTCGAAATGTCTAGCATTGGTAGGACGACCGACAAAACGATTCCGGCAACCAGCACGCCAAGGCACAGAATGATGACGGGTTCCAGCATGGTGACCAGCCTTTTGATTTTGCGTGCACCCTCTTGCTCGTAGAAAGTGCCGACATCCTCAAGTACTTCTGCGACGCGGCCCGTCCGTTCGCCGGTGTGCATCATCTGAGACGCTTCGGGCGGCAGAAATTCAGCCGAGGCGAGAGCCGCGCTTGCGGGTAAACCATCGATTAAATTTTGTTCAACCTGATCCAATAAGTCGTGCCAATATGCATTCGTAGTTGTGCTGCGTGTGAGGCGAACTGCGTCCAGCATCGGGATGCCGCCTTTGACCATCGCTGCAATGGTGCGAAACGTTCTGCCGGTCGAAAGTATCCTGTAGGCGCCGCTTATCAATGGGCCATGCATCAAAACGCTGGCAGTAATTCGATGTACAAACGGGTGACGCCTAGCCAACAGCAGTACGATTGGAATAGCGAGCACGACTAGCGTGATGATGGGCCAATGTGACCGAGAGAAAACACCGATATCCAAAAGCACTTGAGTGTACGCAGGGACTTCTTTGCCCATCGATTCGAACACGTTCTTGAACTGCGGAAGAACGCCCAGTATCAAAGCCGCCAAGACCACCATCGACGCGAAAATCAGAATGAAAGGATAGATCATCGTTCCCATAATCGCGCCACGCAAATCCATCTGCTCTCGCATTCGGTCGCAGACTTTCTGCAGTGCAAGAGGCACATCGCCGGTTGCTTCGGCTGCCGCCAGCATCGGTGCCAGCGTATTGGGGAAGTACGTGCCGTGTAGCCCAACACTGGCTGAAAGTGAACTTCCATTGCTAACGGCATCATGAATTCGCAGCAACGATTCTTGTAGCCGAGTGTCAGGGCAGGTGCGAGAAACCGCCAGCAAAGCATCCGCAATCTCGACCCCATTTTGGCTCATCACAGCAAGCTGATTGAGCGATAACAAAACCCGTCCGACTGGGACACCCAGCAGACGTTTGCCTTGGGGATTCCACTGTTGCTGCAGGCCCGTCGACTCGGAATCGCCGGCAATTTCAACGCTCGGCTGGCCCTGGGGCGATTGGTCGGTTGGTGCGAAGGCGGAAAGCATGACTGTGACTTGGTCGGAATTGATTTGTGTTGTGATTTACGTGACAGGTTGCCTTAGTCCAGCATTGCCACGCGGCCCGCTTCTTCTAAGCTGGTGGTGCCCAGTTCAGCCAGTCGCAAGCCTTCGTGTAGCAGTGTTCGTCCATCACGATGGGCACGAAGCGCATCAAGCGAAGCTTCTTCATTGATCAACTGTCGCAGCGAAGCAGTTGATTCCAATACTTCGTAGATCCCGCTACGACCTCGGTAGCCCGATTCGTAACATTGCGAGCAACCGCGCGCACGTGCGAACGCTTGACGGCGGTCGCCAGCGTAGTTGAATTCGTCCAGCAGTTTCGACGAAGGGTAAAACGTTTCTTTGCAGTTCGTGCATAGATTACGAACCAAGCGTTGTGCGATGACGCCTACCAGCGCGGCAGCGATTTTGAATCGCTCAACTCCCATATCGATAAGCCGAGTGATTGCGGCAACCGAATCGTTGGTGTGCAGCGTGCTTAGCACCAAGTGCCCGGTCAATGCAGCTTGGATGGCAGTTTCCGCCGTCTCGCGGTCACGAATTTCACCAACCATGATCACATCGGGGTCTTGCCGCAAAATACTCCGCAGCGCCTTTGCAAACGTCACACCGTTATCACTTTGCACTTGGACCTGATTGATCAGTTCTAGTTGGTACTCGACTGGATCTTCGACAGTGATCACATTGCGTTCGACACCCTTGATCAGCTCGATGGCCGAATACAGCGTCGTCGTTTTGCCACTACCGGTCGGGCCCGTCACAAGCACCAGACCGTGTGGCCGAGACAGCATTCGGCGGGTCATGCCAAGCGATTCTTGAGGCAGGCCCAACGAATTCAGATCGAAGGTAACGTTCTTTCGGTCCAGTACCCGCATCACAACCTTCTCGCCCAGAACTGTCGGCAATGTACTGACTCGCAAGTCAATTTCGCGGCGGTTCATTCGAACGTGAAGTCGTCCGTCTTGTGGTTGCCGGTGCTCCGCGATGTCCAGTCGTGCCATGACTTTGATTCGTGAAACGATCGCAGCATGCAGATCTTTGCGAGGCTTCATGACTTCTCGTAACGATCCGTCAATCCGAAATCGCACCGACGTATTCTTTTGGCCGGCTTCGATATGAACATCGCTGGCGCCTTGGCGAATCGCTTGAATGATCGCGTAGTTCACCAGGTTGATAACGGGACTGCCTTCTGCAAGAAGAGCCGCATCTTGGGAGTCCAAGTCAATCGCGTCCGACTCAAGCTCCAGTTGTTCGACATCGACATCCGCGGTCACAGAGTCGACCGCAAAGTCTTCTTCGTAACAACGTGGCAACAACCGGCTGATGCTTGTTTGAAGCGCGAAAACCGGGCGTATTCGGCAACCACTGATTCTCGCCAGCGTATCGATTGCAGTCAGATCGTTCGGGTCTGACATTGCCACGGTAAGTTCATCACGAACTCGCATCAGCGGCAACGCCTTGGCACGTTCGGCGTACTCTCGAGGAATCAAGCCTACGGCGCGCGGGTCAATCAGACCTTCGCGAAGCCTAACGCCGGGGACACCAAGTTGCTCGCCAAGCAACGGAACCAAGAATGATTCTTCGACCAATCCCAGTTCGGCAATGATCTCGCCCAGTCGCTTGCGTGTTCCTTTGGCAGGATCAGCGATTTGGTTCTGTTGGTGTTCCAGTGCCGTTTCCAGCTCTTCTTCGCGGATCAGCCCAGCGTCAAGCAGCCGTTGGCCAATCCGAACATTCGTGCCACGCTTGTGCTGGTACTCGGGAACGACAACTCGAGGCGTATCAATCGTTGTTGCAGTATTCAAGACACGGTCCCCGTTAGGCAAAGCTTGCGATGGCAGAAGGCAGGTCATCGAACTGCTGAATGTTTTCGCCGATGCCGGTTGCTCGCAGCAAATCGCTGCACAGTTCTCCGACATTACAAAGACGCACGGCGCCGCCGCGGTCGCAGCACTCTTCATCCATATCCAAGAACAACTCTAGCCCGGCGCCATCCATCAGCGGCGTCTGTGTCATGTCGACCACGATGTAGGGAATGCTTGACGATACAATCTCAGTGACCTTGTCACGCAATTCATTCAGGTTGCTAAATCGGAGCGGGCCGTCCGGGCGAATCACCGAAACCGCACCATAGTGCTCAACTGTACTCATCGTTTCCGTCCCGCTTGTGTTTTGATTCGTTAGATTGCCGATCGAGACTGCCCGCCAACTGGCAGACGCAGTGTGAAGGTAGAACCCGCGCCAGCTTCACTCTCAAGAACGACATCGCCGCCATGCATCCGCGCAACTTCGCGAGTAAACGCTAGCCCTAAGCCGTTTCCTTTTTCGTCATGCTCAGTGGCCTCACCGCGATAGAACCTCTCGAATATTTTTTCGTGTTCATCCTGTGGAATGCCAGGCCCATCGTCTTGGATCTGAATACAAATCGAGTTTGCCTCGACGCCACCGCGAACAGAGATCGTGCCTCCATCGGGCGTGTACTTCACAGCATTTGCGACCAGGTTTACCAAAGCGGCTTGTAGCTTTTCGCGGTCGCCCATTACGGTAGGGATTTTTGCGTCCAGCTCCGCAGTCAGCGACTGAGACTTTTGGTTTGCCTGGGCAAGCATTTGGTCCGTGGCGTACTCGATCATCGGCCGAATCTCAAGTTCATGACGGTTCACGACCATCGAACCAGCTTGCAGTTGACCGACCGTTAAAAGTTGATCCACCAGACGGCTAAGTCGTCGCGACTCGGAAACGATCACATTGCAGAACTCCTTTTGGTTCTCAACGTCGACCCCTTCCTCTTCTTGCAGTGCCTCAGCATAGGCTTGCAGGTTCGTCAAAGGAGTCCGCAATTCATGCGTCGCGGTCATCAGGAATTCGTCACGACTCTTGGTCGCCAAGTGTTGTTGAGTAACATCGGACAGCACCCAAGCCATTCCTTCGCCATCACCTGTTCGCCCACCTAGCCGGCTACGCGAAATCCGCAATTCCAGACTGCGTTCTTTCAGCGGCAAAGAGACTCGAAGGTTAATGATGCGGATATTGCTAAGTATCTTTTGTTTCTTTTCATCGGCGTCTTCGGCATCGGGAGCTTCCAATCCGATTAGCTCCAGCATGCAACGCCCTTCGTGATCGGCGTCCGACGCAAGTCCAAACAATCCGCAGGTGGCAGGACCGATGAAACGGACTTTACCTTGGTTGTCGGTAATCGCCCAAGGAATCGGCAGGCCGCGCATCGCGCGAGCCATCGTAACGGCCTCTTTGTCCAGCGATGCAGCATCACGCACTTTCACATTCACGCCAGATTGAGCTTGCGCCTTGCTGAGCAGTTCGTTCCAGCCAATCGTGATTCGGTCATTGCCAATGATTGGCCGGACCGATTGCCAGCGCTCGGGTTTACCCGTAACTCGCCGCAGTTCGCTTTCGATCGTACGAAGCGTTCGGACCGAGCGGATCGTGATCAGGCCGGCCAATGAGCACGACGCGATCGCAGCAACCCACATCAGCGCATTGAATCCCTTATCCGCCATCCAAATGGAACTGAGCCCAAAACCAAGACATGCAATCGCGATTCCGACAAAGGTTATCCCGACGCGAGTCGTAACCATTGGAACATGAGAGTTCGCTGGAGCTGCGACAACAGGTGCACCTGAGCCTTGCTGTGGCGCTACTGAGGCCGACTCGTCATTGCCCTGGTGGATCTCGCTAGTGGGTAGAAGCGTAGAACTCGTCATGATTAGCTTTCTGAACTAGTAGCAGCGGGTACTCGGCAGAACTCCTCAATCATCGTCAGCAACTTTCTTGGGCTGAACGGTTTGTGCATGACAGCGCTTAGCTGAAACCGCTGGATCAATTCCTGGCTATCAAGCTCCAGTCCCTTGGCCGTGCAAAGAATCGCTGGCGGCCGAGAGTACCCTTCGGTCTCCGTCAGTCTTTTCAGAAGTGTGACGCCGTCACAAACGGGCATCTGTAGATCGGTAACCAGACAGTCCACGTTGCCTTGAATCAAACGGTCGTAAGCCAATGCCCCGTTACCAAACGACTCCACCACGAAGCCGGCCTTTTTGATCGTATAGCCTAGTACGCGTCTGAAAACGACATCGTCTTCTACTACCAGTACTGTTCGTTGATCACTCACGCTTGGCTCACCTCTATTTTGGCAATCGCAGAAAGCTTGGCCACGATTGTGAGCCAAGCTTCAAATGCGATTTGTTACCGTTGGGTTGTTCGACTACCAGTCGAATCCCATGGTATTAACATCTGAAATATTGAGTTTCAGGCTACCGTTGATAGGTTTGTAAGCCCAGCCATTCGTAGTGTCGGTTGTGGCAACAACAGGCACAGTGTCATCTGCATTACTATCAATCAAGACACCAAAAAGATTCCGTACAGGATCGATACTGGGGGCCGGGAATGGACCGTTCAGCATGGTTTGCATCGCTGCAGGAAGGTCAGTTGGGTAGCTACCGTTTTGTGCTCGATACATTTCGATCGCGTTCCGAAGCACAGCCAATTGTTGGCGGGTAGTGTTTTCTTCTGCCTTCGATGCGGTGTCGAACATACGTGGAGCTGCAACAGCAGCAATGATTCCTAGGATCAAAATGACGATTACCATTTCAATCAAGCTGAATCCTTTTCGCACGTGACGTTTCATAGCTTAGCCCTCAGTCTATTCTTGTTGCGTTTTGTCTTGGTTGGGATTGCAGATAGGCCGGGTGCGACCTGAACTCATTCAAGCCTAGGCCAAGCTTTTGCGCATCAAGTCGCTTCTAGAGGTTAGGACACGTTAATATTCGTCCCTGGCGTACTTTGGGTGACTATTCGTTACAACCGACGTAGCCCACGGCACATCGACGTTGCAAAACCGCAACACGTGCTGCACTCAGGCAACGCGTTTTGTTGATCAGCGTATCCAGGCATTAAAAAAAGCAAGTAAAAGTTCTTGTTTTTGCATCGGTACGCAATCTGCATAAACCAAACGGTGTTTCCCTAACCACAAGGACACCGTGTTGAACAACGACTCAGAACATACCGATGCTCATCCACCACGATCTCATCAGCGACCTGTGTGGATCATACTTTTTGCCGCCATCCTGATTGCCTGGGCTGGCATCAGTCACAGCCAAGAACTGGTGATCGACTCGCAAAGCGTTTCTCAGTTCGAATCATCAGGGCGAATGACCGAAGTCAGAATCGGCAACAACATCTTCTTGGTTCCGATGGTAGCCGTTCCCAGACAGCCGTCGGTGGATTCCCAACCCAAAGTCGCTGGCGGACGTCCACGGTATGCAGCGATCTCCGGGGCGTTGGCAAACTTTGACCAAGACTCAGACCCCGATGGCTGGGCTATCCAAATCAGCCTTTTTGACAAAGACGACCAAGTCACCATTCCGGCACGCAGTTCGGCTCGCTTCAAGCTGACTCCCAAGCTACCGCTGCCCGACGGCATTGGCTGGGAAAATGCTGACGGTCACGATGTGGGTTGGTCCAAGCAGCTGAAATTCAATGAAGCTGGTGTTGCCACCACGAAACTGATTCTCAGAGAGCCGATTCATGCATTATTTGGCAAGCAATCATCAGCGATACGCGATCCTTCGTCCTCAAACAGTGTCTATCGTCGTGATCGAGTAATCGGTGGCCCAACGTTTCAGCACAATCGTGCCGTGGCAAATCGACTTCGGAAAAATATAGGAAAACCCCGTTGGGCAGAATTGTCGGTACGTGTGTCGGTTCCCGGCGAAGGTGTCTTCTCGGCAACGACCGTTGTCGCGCTAAGTCCCTCGACTCTAGTTGACACCGAGTGGCCTTAAAGATATGGTTACAAATCTAGACACGGTTTACGCTGTTGCCCGGGCCCTCGTTTGAGTCCGGGCCGTTTTTTTATCAAGACCGCACTATGAATCCACAAGATATACTCCGCTACGTCGATTCTCTCCATCGCGAGAAGAATATTGATACCGAGCTGGTGTTCTCGGCGATTGAGGCTGCGCTGCAGACAGCTGCACGACGCCAGTATGGTGACGAAGCCAATATTGTGGTCAACCTTGATCGAAAAGACGGAAAGATCTCTGCGTTGCTGGATGATGTGCCGCTAGCCGAAGATCAAATTGGGCGAATTGGTGCCCAAACCGCAAAACAGGTCATCATCCAAAAAGTAAAAGAAGCTGAACGTGATTCTTTGATGCAAGAGTATCGAGATCAGTTGGGCGATATGGTCACCGGAATGATCGGTCGATCCGATGGTGGTGTCGCGACTGTTAACTTGGGCAATGTTGAAGCGATCTTGCCTCGCAGTGAACAAATCAAGGGCGAGACTCTGCATGCGAACGAACGAGTTCGCGCAGTAGTGTTCGAGGTCAAGGCATCTGGTAACCGAGTGCGTGTGGTCCTTTCAAGGACTCGGCCGCAATTGGTGCAGCGTCTGTTTGAACAAGAAATCCCAGAATTGGGCGATGGCGTCATCGACATCAAATCGATTAGTCGGGAACCTGGATACCGAAGTAAGGTCGCGGTCAGCAGCGAAGACACCCAGGTCGATCCGATCGCGGTTTGCGTTGGTTACCGAGGGACTCGAATCAAAGCGGTTCGAGAAGAACTTGCTGGCGAGCACATTGACGTTGTTCGCTACAACGAAGATCCGGAAGTACTGATTCCTAACGCACTGCAACCGGCAGAGGTAGAGCAGGTTTTGTTGTGCGACATGATCGGCCGCGCTATCGTGTTGGTCCAAGAAGACCAATTGTCGTTGGCGATCGGGCGTCGTGGCCAAAATGTTCGCTTGGCGAGCAAGTTGTGTGGCTGGGACATCGAAATCATGACCGCCGGCGAACTGGAAGAACAAATCGAACGAGCGGTGACTGGTTTCTGTGCCATCGAAGGCATGACCGAAGAAATCTCTCAGTCGCTGGTAGAACAAGGTTACCTTTCCTATGACGACCTGTCGGTTATCGAACCAGACGCGTTCATGGAAATGAGTGGATTGTCAGAAGCGGATGTTGACCGCATCGTCAACGACGCCGAAGAGCGTGCCGAAGTGGCCGAAGCAGCGGCTGCCGAAGAACGCCGACTAAAGAAGGAACAGGAATACAAAGACAGGGAAGCACAGGATCAGCAGAAAAAGCAGGGTGAACCTGAAAATAACTCAGCGGTGGAAACACCGAGTGATTCAGCCCCCGTACCTGCGGAATCCGATCCCCAAAAACCATCGGACGCGGATTCTGATGCCACTGACGGATCCACCGAAGACGCTGCGGCAAAGGCCTGAGCGACAAAAAACGATAGAATTCCGATAGAAGTCCATTCGCGACCTCTGCCAAACGGGACTTTTTCGCTATCTTTAGTGGATCGGAATAAGCCAAACTGGTTTTGGACCAACGATAATAGACATCACCGGTCAGATAAACGTACTCGATAACTCGATCGAGTCGCTCTGGTCGATGGAGGAATAACGTATGTGATTTTTTGAGCATTACCCAACGAAACCCAATTAAAAAACTTTAAAACAAAAATGCAGGCTTGAGATCGATGGTTCCAAAGAATTGACATGGATACTAACGAACACTCACCATCAAACGCATGTCTGTTTGAGTCGATTGGGCTTCACAATGAATTTGACAGGATTTTTACCCAGTGCCCGCACGTATTTACGCGCTCGCAAAAGAACTTAGTCTCGACAGCAAAGACCTCGTCGATATCGTCAAAAAAGTCGGTATCACAGGAAAGGGCTCCGCGCTCGCTAGTCTTTCCGATTCGGAAGAACAGCGTGTTCGAGATCATATCGCTGGCTCTGCGAAACCCGCAGAGAAACCAGAGAAACCTTCTGCTGCGCCAGCCGCTGTTCGCGAAGAAACAGCATCTTCTGACCGAAAACCGGTCACAATAGTCGGACGAAGTGTTGGTTCTAAACCAACCGAGAATAAGAATGTCGAAGGCACAGTGAAGGTGGCACCAGCGCCAATCCCTTCAGTGACTTTGCCGCCTGTTCAGGAGCCTGCGCCGGTTGAGGCGAAAGAGCCCAAGCCACAGGCGCCAGATGTTCGGCTTCCCACCAAGCCCGTGCCGGCTTCGCCTGCGGCAACAAATCCTGCCGCGGATTCGACGGCGAAAAAGCCGCCCATCGGGCGGAAGTCACCGCTTTCACCAAAGTCAACGGGCGCTCCGAAGTCACCATCGGCACCGATCCCGCCGACTCCGATGCCAACCACTCCTCCACCACGTCGCGGTGGCGGTCTGACCGGGCGTGTTCGCAAATCCGACTCAGCACCAGTCGCTCCCATCCGAAACGAGGACGCTGGCGAAGGACGCATGAGGCAACTGGACGCCCCGCGCAAGCCGATTGAAAAACGAGGCGATGCTGGTAAAAGCAAACGTCGCGAACCGAAAATCAATGTGCGAGTTGCCGCACTACCCGATGCGCCAGCTCCCACGGTCAAGCCTACCCAGAGCGGAAAGGCACAAAAGCCTGATATCAAGCTCAGCAAAGATTTGATCGCTGAAGCAAAGCAAGGTACCAAGCCGCCGATCGAGAAACTTGCTGCTGAAAAGAAAAGCAGCGATGAACGAGCTAAGGGTGGCAACAAAAGTCGCGGCGGACTTTCCCGCTTTACCGATAAACGGCGCGAGAAAGACGGCGAAGAAGAAAAGGGCAAAGAGAAAAAGTCGCTCGGTGACGTGCGCCGCGAACGCGGTCGACGCCAAAAGAATGTTCGACTGAATTCTTATGGCAACAATCGTGGTCGTGGTCAAACGCTTCGACGCAAAGGCACCAATACCGCAGCGCCTCGTAAAGACGCCGTTGCGATTGAATTGCCATGCACCATCCGAAGCTTCTCCCAAGAAGCCAGTGTTCCAATTGCCAGCGTCATGAAAGTGATGATGGGCATGGGAATCATGGGCAATATCAATTCGGAAATGGATTTTGAAACCGCCGAAATGATCGCTGCCGAACTGGATCTCACGATCGAACTCAAGCAGTCTGAGACGCTCGAAGACGAAGTCATCACGACCATTGAAGCGATCGAAGACGATCCAGATTCTTTGGTGACACGTCCTCCAATCATTACCTTCCTTGGCCACGTTGACCACGGTAAAACGAGCCTGCTGGATTACTTGATCGGTATCGACGTTGTCAGTGGCGAAGCCGGCGGGATCACACAGCACATCCGGGCCTACACGATTGATAACGATGGCAAACCCATCACGTTTGTCGATACGCCTGGCCACGAAGCGTTTACAGAAATGCGAGCGCGTGGTGCGAACGTAACCGACATTGCGGTCTTGGTTGTCGCGGCCGATGACGGAATCATGCCGCAAACCCAAGAAGCGATCAGCCATGCCAAGGCGGCCGAAGTGCCGATCGTGGTTGCAATGAACAAGATCGACTTGGAAGGCGTTGACCCCAACCGAGTTTTGACTCAGCTAACTGAATACGAGTTGACGCCAAGTGAATGGGGCGGGGACGTCGAAGTCGTTCAAACCAGTGCCACCAAGGGTACGGGGATGGACGAATTGCTCGAAACGATTCTGACGATCGCGGAATTGAATGAGTACACCGCGAACCCAGATCGATCCGCCGTGGGTGTTTGCTTGGAAGCCGAACAGCAAGGCGACCGCGGGGTTGTCGCTAAAATGGTCATCCAAAGTGGAACACTACGGGTTGGCGACATTTTGGTCTGCGGTCCTGCACACGGACGCGTTCGGGCCATGAATGATACGTTGACCGGTGAATCAATAGCCGAGGCTGGACCAAGTACACCTGTGAACCTGATGGGCTTTGATTGTGCTCCAGGCGCCGGTGATCGATTCCATGTTTTGGACAATATTGGCCAGGCTCGCCAGATTGCTGAATCACGTGCTGCAGAAACCAGTCGCGAAGCGTTGTCGGGAATCACGACGAAAGTTTCGTTCATTGATTTCCAAAGCAGATTGCAATCTGGAAATCTTGGGACATCCCAAGAGAAAGCCAAGCTGAACTTGATCGTCCGTGCGGATGTAAAAGGTTCGCTGGAAGCAATCGACAAAGAGCTTGCAAAGTTCGATCACCCAGAAGTCGAACTGAAGGTCTTGCAGCGTAGTGTTGGCGGAGTGACGCTGGCAGACGTAACACTTGCATCGGCATCGGATGCTGTCATCGTCGCGTTCAACGTTATCCCTGATGAACAAGCGCGTTCGCTGGCGGATGACCGGAACATCGAAGTTCGACGTTATGAAGTGATCTACAAACTGACAGACGACATCAAAGCGATGATCGAAGGTCGATTGAAACCAGAAGAACGTGTTGTTGAACTTGGACGTGCTGTTGTCAAACAGGTCTTCAGTATCAGCCGTGTCGGTACAGTCGCTGGTTGCTATGTCCTGAATGGGTCAGTCCAACGAAACTGCAGAATCCGTGTCAATCGCGATGGTCGAACCATCGGTGATTACGGCTTGGACTCTCTGAAACGCATCAAGGAAGACGTCAAAGAAGTTCCTCGCGGAATGGAATGTGGTATTCGGCTGCAAGGATTCAATGACATCAAACAGGATGACGTCTTAGAAGCCTACAAGATCGAAGAGGTTGCTAGAACATTGGACTGATCAGTTCTTGTTCCAGCGTAGAAACACGGCAGAGAAACGTTCTGCCGGATTAAAATGATCTGTCAAACCTTTCCCATCGCATCAAGGCATCGTCGTGACTAGTCGTCGTCTCCTGAAAGCCGCCGAAGCAATTCGCGAGGTGGTTGCGTCGTCGATACTGACCGAATTGCGAGACCCTCGCGTTCAAGACGTCACCGTCATTTCTGTTGAGGTGACGCCTGATATGCGCGAAGCCAGGGTTTCGGTCAGCGTCATGGGCGAAGAAAACAAGCAGACCCTGGCGCTCCGCGGACTGCAAAGCTCGGCAGGCTTTCTGCAAAGCAAGATCGCGAACCGTATTGATTCACGCTACACCCCAAAATTGCGGTTCGAATTGAACAAAGGAATTCAACATGCCACGCTTGTGAGTGACATCTTGAATCGTATTGAACAAGAGCGGGGACAGGATTCTCCCGCCACAGAAGAACCGATCGCTGAGGAACCTCCCAGCAACCCTGCATGATGCTTCGGCATCAAGTAGTCAGATTGCTTTCGAGCAACATCCTGAGATGCAACTTTTGATTTTTTACCATCTAATCTCCCACCAATCTGCAATATCGAATGGCTGCTAGTAATCGTGCCAAGCTGATCAGCAAGCTCCAGACCGAACTCAAGAAGCGATACAAACTTCCTCCCGCGCAACCAACGCGACCACTGCTAGAGCACATGCTCTATGCCAGTTTGCTGGAGGACGCACCCGCCGACTTGGCCGATGAAGGGCTCGCCAAGTGCGAACAAGAATTCTTTGACTGGAACGAAGTGCGTGTTACCACTGCCAGTGAATTGACCGATGTATTGTCTCGTTTGCCCGATCCGGAAAAAGCAGCGAATCGGCTCAAGAGCAATTTGCAGGCTGTGTTCGAGGAGTTCTATACATTTGACCTTGATCACTTGAAGAAAGAGAACTTGGGCAAAGCGGTCAACAAGTTCGAGAAAATGCCAGGCATGACACCGTTCGTGCTCAGCTACACCGTCCAACACGGACTTGGTGGGCACTCGATTCCAATCGACTATTCAGCCATGGTAATCATGCTGATCACTGGAATTGCTTCGCAACCTGAAGCCGCAGCTGGTCGTGTTCCAGGTTTGGAACGAGCAATCCCAAAGAACAAAGGGATCGAGTTTGCCACACTGCTGCACGAACCTGCCGTGGCGCTGAAAAAGAGCACGAAAAACAAAGAAGTCCGAGCGTTGATGAACGCCGTCGACAAAGGATCGGCTGATCGTTTGGACCAATGGCTGAATGCAAAACGTGCAGCTAAACGGCGCGGCGTCAAGAAGATTGCTGCAGACAAAGAAGCCGCTCGCTTGGCCGCAGAAGCAGAGGCAGAAGCCGCCGCAGAAGCCGCTAGAAAGGCCAAAGAGAAAGCCGAAAGGAAGGTGGCTGCGAAACGCGAAGCCGAACGCAAGGCAGCCGAGAAAGCTGCGGCCGCACGACAAGCTGTCGTGAAAAAGAAAACAGTTTCCAGCTCACCGGCAAAGCCAAAGAAAGCAGTTGCTAAACCGGCGCCTAAGAAAGCAGCCGCAAAGAAGCCGGTAAAAACGGCTAAGAAGACCGCAAAAAAACCTGCCAAGAAAGCGCCGGTAAAGAAGGCCAAGAAAACAGCAACGACCAAGCAAAAGGTCGCGAAGAAGAAGTCCAAGGTAGCCGCAAAGTCGTCAACAACCAAAAAAGCCACCAAGAAAACGGCAACCAAAAAGAAGGCGACGAAAAAGACCGCCGCGAAAAAAGCGACAAAGAAAACTGCCAAGAAGGCGACGAAAAAGAAGGCCACCAAAAAGAGTTCAAAGTCAACAAACCGAAAACTCACAAAACGCAAACCACGTTAGTAAAACCTTTTTTGTTTTGTGAGCGGCAAGACGCAACCAGCCGCCGTTGGCTTTGTAGCATTTTGGTAACCCGAAGCGTGAGCGAGGGACCGACTCAAGATCGATTGTCCCTCGCTGAAGCGTTTTTGAAGTTGCGCTTTTCAATATGGTGTTTGGCTGTAGGCCGGACCGAGCAAACGCTGCAATTGCCGGAACTTCGGACGCGAATAGAAACGTCGTTGATAGCGTAATCTCCGCGACACAATAGAGGCGTTTGCGCTGTTCCGGCACGTATCGCGTCAATGCTTTGCCACATCCGGCAGTGCAAATCACTTTTTCAAAGTAGGTTGGCACTCCTGCCCGACTGAATTTAAAAACGCTTTGAATCGGGCAAAAAGTGATTCACCCTGCCCTGTCCGGTGATCGCCTCGAATGGATCGCATCCAACATGCTATAATCTATCCTGCAGACCATTTTAACGACACCAACTTATCTAATCAGTATCGGTATGGCAGGACATTCAAAGTGGGCCAACATCCAACACCGCAAGGGTCGTGTGGATGCGGCAAGAGGAAAACTGTGGAGCAGGCTTAGCAAAGCGATCATCATTGCCGCGCAATCTGGCGGAGGCGATCCCTCCGCCAATCATCGTTTGCGAAAAGCAATCGATGATGCAAAAGCCGTCAGCATGCCCAAAGACAATATCAACCGCGCGATCAAACGCGGAACAGGCGAACTTGGCGGCGATCGCGTCGAAGAAGTCGTCTATGAGGGCTATGGTCCTGGCGGTGTCGCTGTGATGTGCGAGACTTTGACAGATAATCGCAACCGAACGAACCCTGAACTCAAAACCATCTTTTCAAAGAATGGTGGCGAGATCGGTAAGTCTGGTTGCGTCGCCTATCTGTTTGAAAGGAAAGGCACACTGCTGTTTGATTCGACGGCGGCCGACGAAGAAACGTTGACCGAAATCGCACTTGAGAATGGTGCCGAGGACGTTGAATCGGTCGACGACAAAATCCAAGTCACCTGTGCGCCAGATGCCTACCTTGAACTTTCCGAAGCCTTCAAGGCAAAGGAAATCGAGGCTGAAATGAGCCAAGTTGGCCTTGTTCCGACCACCACCGTGGATCTGGATGCGGACACGGCAAAAAAAGCAGTTCGGTTGCTCCAGGCCTTGGATGACCATGACGATGTTCAAACCGTCAGCACAAACCTAAATATCACTGACGATATTCTGGAAGAGTAGCCATCAAATCGGAAATTCATAACCTTGAATTTTCCTGGTTGGTAGTCATTCCAACCACACTCTGCGTTCGTATCCAGTAGGATAAATGCAGAGCATGGCTTTGGGCATTCGCTAGCCACTCGAACTTACATTTCACCAAACCTTCATGAAGACGCCACATGAGTACTGCTGCTGAATCGATGCAAGCACAAGCCGAAGAATTCCGAGACCGCTATAACGCTGTCAAGGAAATGATCGGACGTGTGATAGTTGGGCACGACGATATCGTTCACGGTGTCCTGACAGCGATGCTATGTGGAGGACATTGCTTGCTGGAAGGCGTTCCTGGGCTCGGTAAGACAATGTTGGTCCGGACACTTTCCGAAGTCCTTGACCTGAATTTTAGCCGCATCCAGTTCACCCCTGATTTGATGCCCGCTGATATTTTGGGCACGAACATGATTGTGGAAGATGAAACGGGGCGAAAGAGTTTTGAATTCCAGCGGGGGCCTGTGTTCACACAGATTCTGTTGGCAGACGAAATCAACCGGGCGACCCCAAAGACGCAATCGGCGATGCTCGAAACGATGCAGGAAGGCACTGTGACAGCAGCCGGCACGCGATACTATCTTGATCAACCGTTCTTTGTCTTGGCGACCCAGAACCCGATCGAACAAGAAGGTACCTACCCGCTGCCCGAAGCACAGTTGGACCGTTTTCTGTTCAAGCTGGTTGTGGGATACAGCAATCGTGATGACCTCAACACGATTGTCGACCGGACGACTCGGCGCGAGAAAATCAATGTCGAAAAGGTCATGAATGGTGAAGAGATCATCAAGTGGCAATCGCTTGTTCGCGACGTGATCTTGGCGCCGCACGTGCAAGACTATTTAGTACGTTTGACTTTGGCAACACATCCCGACGGGCCACAATCCGTTGCGGCAACGAACAACTATGTACGTTGGGGCAGCAGCCCGCGTGGTGCTCAGACGCTTGCACTTGCGTCCAAAGTCCGTGCCTTGCTGGAGGGACGCTTCAACGTCAGCTTTGAAGACGTGCGCCGAGTCTATCTGCCAGCAATGCGGCACCGCGTACTATTGAACTTCGAAGCGCAAGCCGAAGGCATCGAAGCGGACAAGGTACTCCTGGATATCCTTGAAAAAGTACCAGAGAAAGCTGACTGAGTTGATGAACCTGCATCAACTGTCATAGGTGACTACTGTTTGAATCTCAGATAGGCCGTTGCATTCGTTTGTAGTACCGCCTTCATAAAGCCGGTACTACAAACTGATCGTAAGCCAGCTTTGCTTGAGCGCTTGTTGATTTACTGAGCCGCTGGGCGATAGCCCCGGTTTCTA
>CAYNNP010000087.1:0-22954 GCA_964398215.1 uncultured Pirellulaceae bacterium
TTTCAGACACTGATTGGGCGCAAAAAGAAAGCCAAGGCGACCATGCCTTGGCTAACTGATTTTTTGGGAGATCCAATCGCGGGTTTACTGATCGCGTACTTCGGCGGTCAGAATCGCTTTCGCCGATACACTTGCGTCGCCGTCAGTCGTGATCACAACTGCTTTCTTTTGTGGACCGACAACATCAATGGGAGTGAAGTTTGCATTGATGATATGGAACACTTTCGCTTTTGCCGGAAGATCAAAATCGACTTTCCAACCTTCGCAATCGATCGACTTGATCAAAAAGGGAGCTTGTCCTTTGATTGCCAATCGCATCTTGGCGGGCTCTCCTGGCTTCAGCCGTCCAAGCGAAAACGCTTGCGGCGAAATACTGAGAGGACTTTCGACTTGACCAGAAACCTTCAGAGGAACCCGAGGCATATTGGTGTCGTTAGTGACAAGAGTCAACTCGTCCTGGAAAAAACCCTGTGGTGCATCTTCGCGTAGCTTGACGATCAATTGATAGTCGACGCGACCGCCTTGACGAGTCGTTTGCTCGAAGACCGGATTCAACCAAGCGTGATTGCTCTTGAGTTCCAGAATCTTCCAGTCCGGGCGGCCAGCGTACCTCAGCTTCGTCTGCTTTGTTGATGCATCGCCTTGACTGACCTTGCCGAATTCGATTGAACCAGGAAAGAAAACGATGTCTTTGCGGATATAGCCATCAACGCGTAATCGGATCTCGCTCAGGAAAGGTTGATCGATTACTGCAGTGATCGTTGCGCCGCGTTTGCCGTTGAACTTACCAGTGTTGAAGCGAGCTAGAATGGAACCAGTTTGACCCGGCGCGATGTACTCATTTTCAACGATCGCAGTCGTGCAACCGCAACTCGTTCTGACTGAGCGTATGTGGATGTTGTTCCCAAATGTATTGGTAATTGGAAACCGAAACTCAGTTTTTGCTCCAACAGCTACAACACCAAAATCGTGCTTCTGGATTGGACACGCCGCCTGACGCCAATCCTCGGCGTATGTTGTTGAACACAATAGTAGGAACAATGCAATCATTGATCCAAATACTGTTCGAGTTGCCATTGAATTTCCCGTGCTTTTGAATATGTGTCGGACCCAGCTGCTTCACTAAAAATCTCGCACAATCTGGTACATCAATATACTCCCCACTTTAGGGGGAAGCAACAAATTGTGGATACTGGGTCCCCCACAGATTACCGATGTAAAACAGGTAGGCAAGTCAAACCAAGCAAATTTTGCGTGCGCCGTGGCAAAATAGGCTCGTATCTTGCTTGCAATGGTTGTTTGGGGGATCAGGGGGTTTTTGGGGCCCATGTTGAATACAGCAACTAACCAGCTGTCCAACCGCTGCAGTCGTCACAGGTCTACTTTTTAAGACGCTGAAAAGTGCCACTCTGGACTGTTTGTATACCGGAGGGTCGGCACCCCTAGTTGTTGGCGGAACCACGAACTTAGTACGCCGCCGAATTGCCATTGCCCAAGAATCAAATCGATTTGTAAAAGCAGGTTTTGCAAGCAGGTTAGTAACCCACAGCTCGGCTCATGGAAAAGCACGAAGCAACTCACCCAATCACCCGTTCTTGGGAACAGTGGAACCGCAGGTCAAAATGGCGAAACGCGATTCGTTGGGCTGACTGGCGAGTCACAAAAAAGTTCGCGCGTCTGAGTGGGGTCCAGGTCAAACGTTCGGTGCCAATGTTTTGGGGCGAACTGATGACGATTGTCTATCCAGAATACGTATCCGGTTTTTTGGGCAAACATGGTTACTTTGAGAAAGACTTGACCGCAGCGGTGGTTGATCTGGTCCGTCCCGGCGACACCTTCTTTGATGTGGGTTCGCATTTTGGTTTTTACTCGCTGCTGGCAGCTGACATCGTTGGCGCATCGGGAGCCGTGCATGCTTTTGAACCAACGCCAGAAACTTACGAAGTGCTAAGTGAAAACGCTAAGCGTCGTGATGTGATCCAAGCACACAATCTAGCGGTGTTCGACGAGCCGAAGACGATTCAGTTTTGGAAACAGTCCATTCGCGATTCAGCAATCAACTTTGTCATTACCGACCAGCAAAACCTTAGCCGTGACGAAATCAACGAAGGGCAAACGATCGACGTTCAAGCAGTTAGGCTTGACGATTTTGCGACTGCCCACGGATTGCCAGACGTCATGAAGCTGGATGTCGAAGGCGTGGAGTCTTTTGTGCTTCGCGGGATGAGTAACATTTTGAAAGAATCGCGTCCCGTTGTGATGATGGAAGTTGGCGATTCGATCAACGAAAAAACAGGTAACGTTAGCAGTCGCGAAAACGTCAACTTTCTGCTGGATCATGGATACGTTGCCTGGGAGTACGCTGGGCAGACCCCGGAGCAGCACATTCCCCAAACGTCCTACCAAAGCGGCAATCTGGTATTCATCCACGCCACTAGCGAGCGACAGCCAAGCGGCATGAGTGACCAACCGCGGCGCATGGCCGCATAAGCTGGCAAGTTACAGTTGCGATAAGGTTTGACTGATGGTTGCGAGCCGCTGTTGGCTAGATTCGCTGAGCCGAGTCAAGTTTTCCATGTACTTCTTTTCTTCGAGCAGCTGCTTTTGCAATTGTTCGGTGTGTTTCTTCATGACCGTAGGGCCAAACAACAACGCAGCGTCACGATCGAGTCCTTCGTAGGCTGGATCTGGGCCGTCATGCTGGACGCGTTGAAAACACATGATCCGATAGTCCCAGTGGCCAGGCGAAATCTGTTCGTCAACAAAATGCAATCCATTGTTGGCGGCCCAAGTCCGGACCAATTCAGCATTTCGATTGGGCTGAATAACAACACGGCTTGGGATTCGCTGCGGATGTGCGGACAAAATGCGGACGATTGTTTTCGCGCCCATCCCGCAGATGCTCAGACTATCGGCTTCGTTGCGGGCGATCACCGAAAGTCCATCTCCGAATCGGGCTTCCGCTGGTAGTCCTTCCAAAGCGACGCGAGAACTGGTCCAGGGTGTCACTTTGTTTTCGACTGCGATGCCGCGTTGAATTCTGCCAGCCTTGATCAAGGCGACCAGGAGCTTGGCATGATCAGATCCGACATCTACGTGCACGGCTGATCGGATCAGCCGCGCCACGCATTTCAGTCGTTCATCCAGTTTTGGCACTGTTGAATCAACTACAGATGATTAACAATCGATTTCGACTCGTTCGCCACGAGCGTCTCGGCAATCCATTTCCAAGTGCTCGGGGAACAACCCTTCGCTGCCCAGAATCTGCACCGTCATGTCGCCAGCGTCTTCCATTTCCATCACGCTGCGACGTTTCTTGTTGTTCAAGTGGGCTGCAACGGCGTCGTTAACACGCACGGTAACGCGACGAATATGCTCGTTGCGAACTGCCAACGCCAGCATGCGGACGACTTCGATCGACATACTCTCGGCGGTCTTTACCAACCCGCGTCCATCGCAGCATGGACAATCGGTGTAAATACTGCGTTTCAAACTCGGGCGAATTCGCTGCCGCGTCATTTCGATCAAGCCGAACGGACTGGTTCGCAGAATCTTGGTCCGCGCTCGGTCATTCGCCAATGCATCCCGGAGAGCGCGTTCGACTTTACGTCGATGACTTTCCTTTCGCATATCGATAAAGTCGTTGACGATCACACCGCCCAAGTCGCGAAGCCGCAATTGGCGAGCAATCTCCTTGGCAGCGGCAAGGTTCATTTTGAAAGCGTTTTCTTCCGCCGAATCAACACTTCTAAAATTGCCGCTGTTGACGTCGATTGCGACCAATGCTTCGGTTGAATCAATCACGATCGATCCACCTTCGCGGCAATGAACCTGCCGCTGATGAATCTTTGCGATTTCCTTTTCAAGTTTATGTTTGTGGAATAGAGGTTCACGACCATCGTAAAGTTTCAGACGGTCAACCACGCGAGGCATGACCATTTTCAAAAAGTCACGTGCCTTGTCAAAGGATTCTTTTTCATCAATGACGATCCGGTCAATGTCATCGTTGTAGATATCACGAATGGTTCGGATAATCAGATCACTTTCTTCATACAGCACGCCAGGCTGCGACGTGCTCTTGACGCGGCGAACAATCGCTTTCCAAAGACGCAGTAGGTAATCGATATCACGCTGAAGTTCTTTTTCCGAGCGTCCCGCACCAGCAGTCCGAACGATGAACCCCAGACCCTTTGGCGGATTCAGTGACTGCAGGCACTTCTTTAGTCTTTTCCGGTCGTCGTCGTCTTCGATTTTTCGGCTGACACCAATTCGGGAAAGCGCGGGCATCAAAACCAAGTAGCGACCGGGAATCGAAATGTACGTGCTGAGCGTGGGGCCTTTTGTGCCAATGCCTTCTTTGATGACTTGCACCAAAACTTCATCGCCACGTTTGAAGATCTCTTGGATCGGCGGCTTGACGCGTGGTCGGCCGCCTTTAAAGACACGTTTGTTCCCGCGTCCCGTTTCCCGAGCACGACGAGCGGCTGCTTCCGCCAGTTCGTCCGACTCACGCATGATCTCTTCGGGGTCGTAACCGCCTTGTCGAAAGTACTGCGGTTCAACATCGCTGATGTGCAAAAAACCATTTCGCCCAACGCCAAAGTCGACAAACGCCGCTTGGATACTGGGTTCGAGGTTCACGATTTTGCCGCGGTACACATTTCCTGCGTAGGCTTCGACGCTGTTACGTTCAACGTACAGTTCGTCCAAACGGCCATTTTCCAGGATTGCGATTCTGCTTTCTTCCGGCTGCAGAACGTTCATCAACATTTCTTTTTTCACGAATCACCTCGTTGGGGTGGACCAGATTGTGACGCGCTCGAAATGTCGCGCAACGGATCTGGTTTTGTTGTGTTTGTTTCTCGATGGCAATCAGCCGATTCGTCGGCCGCGCCAGGCTGATCGCTTGCTAGTGCAATCATTGTCTTGTCTTCGGGAGCAAATTCTTTTTCCAAAACGACTTGCTGTCTTGTGATCAGAGAGCCGTTTTCAACCCAGTCTCCGGCTCCTATCAAGTCCAGAACATCGGTTGGCCTCAATGAGGCTCCAGGGCACGCGGCGAGTGTCAATTGCAGGCTGTCGTCCGTGACTTCCAGCCGCAAAATCTGTTCGCATACTGTGACGGTCAGTGGTTTGCCCTTGCGTTCCACTGTCGCTGATTCTTGTCCAAGCAATTCTTGGACATTTTTGTTGACGACATCCATGTCGACGTCGCTAGGAAAACTGAACGTGTATTCGCTACGCAGCAGCTTTGCTTTGCCAAACTTATCGGGCAGTCTCGCAACGCTCTTGATCACCAACCCTGGCTGATTGTCATCGTCCAGACGTTTGAACAACGCGGCAGGCGAAAGCTCTTCTGCTAAATCCAGTTCGACGACTTCGTCCAAACTTTGCACACCAAGGGCAAGTGCGGACGGGAATCCGACACGCGGTTTTGGGTGAAAGCCTTCTGTCATCGAAAGCTCCAATGCCGCACGTCGAATCAACCGTTCCCACAGTCGCGCCAAATCGCGATGGCTGATCCAACGCAAAAGGTCTCGTTTTTCAAAACGTACGCGATACCGGATCCGCAAGGGCGGTTGGCCCTCAGCGTTTGGTTGTTCGGTAGCTTGCGTTTCGGTCACGGCTGTAAAATTCTGACTTTGTGAGTATGGATTAGGTAACAATCAATTCGGGAACGAAATCGCCCAATCGATCCAGCAGGTAGAGATCAACATCGCGTGCGGCATCCAGCTTCATCACGCGATCTGCGATCTCACGACATTGCTGGATCGTGACACTGCGAATCGCTTTCTTGACGCGCGGCAAGGACGACGGAGGCACGCTCAAATGGCGGATCCCCAGTCCCAACAGCAAAAGTGCTCGACCTGGCATGCTGCTCATTTCGCCACAAACGGACAGCGGTTTTTCAAACTTGTCTGCGACATCAATGCATTGCTTGATCAATCGCAACACCGATGGGTCACTGGATTGGTACAAGTCCGCGACGTACTCGTTGCTACGATCGACCGCCAGTGTGTACTGTGCCAGATCGTTTGTCCCGATGCTTAGGAAGTCGATTTCTGGCACAAATCGTTCCAGCATCACGACAGCCGCTGGAACTTCGACCATCATTCCGATTGGGATATTACTGCGATGCTTGATGCGGGATTCTTTCAAGTCCTCGGCCACAACATTCAGCAACATTCGTGCTTGCCGAAGCTCCGCAAGCGTTGTGATCAGCGGAAACATCATTCGAACGTCACCAAACTCTGCGGCACGCAAAACGGCGCGAAGCTGTGGTCGAAACAGATCCAAATTCCGCAGTGAAAGACGAATGCTGCGCAAGCCCAAGAACGGATTGTGTTCGTTTTCGGCGAGCGGGCGATGTCCCATTTTGTCCGCGCCCAGATCAAGGGTGCGAATCACAACCGGTCGCCCGTTCATCTCCTGAATGACTTGCTTGTAAGCCTGAAAATGATCCTCTTCGCTCGGTTCTTCGCGGCTGGACAAATACAGAAACTCGGTCCTGTAGAGCCCAATCCCATCAGCACCATGTTTCAAGCAAGATTCCGTTTCGTGCGGGAACTCAATATTGGCGCTCAGCTGAACACGGACTCCATCCGCTGTCTCGGCAGGCAAATCCCGAAGTTCGGCCAACCGCGCGGAAAGGTCCGCTCCCTGGGCCACTCGTTTTCGATACTGGTCCAGCGTGGCTTCGTCGGGATCAATGATGACCCGTCCGCGATCACCGTCGATAATGACGCGAATGAAATCGGGAACCGACTCCAGGAATTCGCCGATCCCAACAACCGCTGGCAACTCAAGTCCCTTGGCGACAATCGCGGTGTGTCCGCCCGGGCCTCCCGTTTCTGTGCAGAAACCCAGAACGTAGCGACGATCAAGGTTGGCAGTTTCGCTGGGCGTCAAAACATGCGACAGGACGATCACCGGTTCAGTCAAATCAGCTAAGGGCTGAGGGTTGACCGCGCCAAGCTCTTGAAGCAACTGTTTTTCAATGTCCATCAAGTCTTGCGCACGCGCGGCAAGCAGCGGATTGGTGATTCGGCGCATCGCCTCGGCAAAATTGCTGAGCACTCGATTCACCGCGTAATCAGCCGACTGAAGCTTTTCCTTGATCCGGCGTTTCAGTTCAGCATTCAATCGTGGGTCGTGCAGCATCTGAAGTTGGGCTGCAAAGATCTCACCTGTTTCTTCGCCAGCGAGCGCCGAAGTTTCTTGGCGGCTATTTTCCAGACGTTCACCGACAGCAGCGATCGCAACGCGCAGGCGCGCGAACTCGGTCTCCGCATTTTCAGCGGGGATCAGACTCCTTGGGATTCGGTAACCATCGGCTTCCAGAACTAGCGCTGGGCCAATGGCAACCCCGGGAGCAACAGGAATGCCTTGTAATTCGACCATCGGTGGCCGACGGAACACGCGGAGCCTGAGCGGACGCGGCGGGATCTGGCGGCGTCAATTCTGGGTTGCGGCTGCGCATCATTTGCGCAGCGTCGATCCAATGATTGGTATCGACATCCATCCCGCATGCCCATCGATCTTCGGCTCTTGGAGCGATCCATCGAAAAGTTGTTTGGGGGTTCAGGTTTTTGTTTTGTCGTGCTTGAGTGCTACGAGCACCTGAGCGTTATTGATTCAATCGGCTGCTAATGAAACAGAGTCATGAATCAACGGCGTCACCCAACTGCTGAGTTTCCTGAAATCCACTTTCGAAGAACCGATCCAACGCACTGATTGCGTGTTCGGCATCGTCTCCGGTAACGTGAAGCATCAACTCAGTGCCTTGGGTTGCGCCAAGGGTAAGTATCGAAAGGATACTTTCGCAGTCGATTTTCTCGCCCCGATGTTCGATCAGGACCGTCGACTCAAATTGTTTGGTCAAGCGCACCAGCAAATCAGCGGGCCGAGCATGTAAGCCCGCCTCGCTCTTAACGGTGACGTTTTTGTGCAAAGTGTTATCGTTCATCAGCCGGAAGCAAATTGATTGTCGTCAGCTTCTTGCAATAACTGAGAAATGTCTTCCTTCGTTTTGCTCTGCTTTAAAAATCTGCAGAACGTTTCGTCACGAAGTTGACGAGAGATATTTTCGAGAGCCCTGAGGTGATCACCAGGATGCTCCGGTGGGCTGATCAACAAAAAGAACAATTGAACTGGTTCGCCATCAAGCGAATCAAAATCAACGCCTTCTTCGCTAACACCAACGGTCCCGACCAGCTTTTGAACACTGGGGTGTTTCGTATGGGGAACAGCCACACCGCGTCCGATGCCGGTGCTGCCTAGTTCCTCACGTTTCATGATCGCAGCAATGATGTCTTCGCTTTGACCGGCGGCGATTTTGCCTTGGTCAAGCAATCCTTGCACGAGTTCCTTGATTGCTTCATCCTTCGTCGTCGCCGAAAGGTCAGCGCGAATCGAATCGGAGCATATAAAGTCTGAAAATTTCATTTGGATGCAATTCCCTTATTTTGAATAGCATCCGCTCTACTACCGAATCATGGTCGGTCGTCACTTAGTAAGTAGTTGTACATAGCGAGTCTGTTTGGTCATCCCAAGGTCTGGACGTTGAATGATAGGTTTCATTCGAGTTGAAACCTGGGCGATCAAACGTGTGATTTGATTTGGAGCAGTGCGGTTAAGTCTAAAATCTTGTAAGTTCGATTAATCGTCAGTGGCGGGGTCAATCTTCTTGTGCCCCGCGCGGTGGTTTGCTTTCTTTTCTTTGGATTTGCGCAGTTGGGATTCGACCTTTGGTATCGCCAAATCCAAGGCAGCAATCACGTTGGTTGCGTCAGCAGATCCAACGCAGTCGTCTTCGTGTTCTACAGAGACCTTGATTTCGACAACAGGTTTCTCCAAGTGCTCCAGGTCTACCGTCACTACGATTGAACTGACACGGTCATTCAATCGACGTAGTCGCTCGGTCTTTTCTTCGATCAGTTGCTGGTCGCCAGGCTGTAAATTGCCATGTCGGGCGGAAACACTTACCTGCATGAAGCGTCGCTCCTGTTATCTGCACGTTGACCGGTAACGGCCACGCTGAATCTTGATAGTTTGAAAACTCTGACTAGCTCGCCGCGAACCATAACAGCCCCCGGCGATGAAAAGTAGATATCACTCCACTTCGATACCCACAGCATACGCGACTTTAGCCCAGTAGAATAGCGAGATACCCTCCGATTCCGTCGGAGACGCCACAAATTCTGCACAGATACAGGGGACTATATGTGCACAAATCAACCCGTTGGCTGGACAGTGGGTAGGTGATTGACCATTAAATTCGATTTTATGGATCAGCGAATACTTATCGGCATTGCAAAAACTCCGGATCATTGCTGCTCCTGCGCGGGGCAGCCGAACACTTTGGCCACTGGCACTTGGATTGCCCGCACGCGTACCAACAGCGCGTGGACGCTGGATAGTTTTGGCGAAGTAGGTTTGTCGGCAGCGGTTTTCCGATCGATCTCAATAAGAATCACCCCGTGACAGGGATGTTGCTGCCGTGTTATTCTGTCATGCTTACTTTTAAAGAAATTACCGTTTCCCACATCTCGAACCCCATTTGCCGAAATGCCCCGAAAGGTCGTCGATCGCAAGGAACTGGCCAAAGAGGCAGAAGCCACTGAACGTAAGCTTGCTGCTAAAAAGAGCGCCAAGCGAAAATCTAAGTCAGGTGACCCAGGACGTCTCAGACTGTACTGGGGCGTGTTTAGTCAAAACCTGAAACGCGTGGCGGTATTCGAGTTTGACCAACAAAAAGAGGCGCAGAAACGCGCCAAAGAACTCAGCAAAGGCGGCAAGAGCCCGCACTTTGTGCAAAAGGTCAAAGAAGAAATCAAGACGGACTGACTTGGTCCATTGCTGGCTCATAACCCTTGATCCAAATCATGTCCGCTTCCAAACTGCGGTTGGCCGCCGAATGGGAGCATGCCCAAGCGATTTGGATTTCTTGGCCTCACAACCAACAGACTTGGCCAGACGCCTTTGACCGAATCCCGGGTTTCTTTCACGCCTGGGCGATGCAGATCGCGGAAGTGCTGCCGCTGAAAGTACTGGTGCCGCCGCATCTGATGTCTGATGTTGGCAAACGCCTGAATGGGCAACGCATCGAATTGTTGTCATGCCCAACCAATGACTGCTGGATCCGTGACTATGGACCGACGGTGCTGGTCGGCGAAAAACCAATCGCCTTGGACTGGAAGTACAACGCGTGGGGCGGAAAGTACCCGCCGTGGGACAGTGACGATGCTGTCGCGGGGTTTGTCGCCAGCAAAATCGGAATCCATTGCCAAAGACAAGCACTTTGTCTTGAGGGCGGTGCGCTGGAATCCGATGGTGCGGGCCGGTTACTGATCAATCCTAGTTGCATCACGACCAAATCGCGGAATCCCAACAAGTTGCCGGAGCAAATCACTTGGGAGCTAAAAACTCTGCTGTCAGTCGATGACGTCGTCACGCTGGACCACGGTTTGGTTGGCGACGACACCGATGGTCACATCGACCAGCTGGCCCGCTTTGTGGATCCCGCCAACATCGTTGTTGCCGTTTGCGACGACATTCACGACCCAAACCACGCCCCACTGGAACACAACTACACGCACCTCTGTGCCTGGGGCGCTCAGCAAACGCCAGTTGTCAAAATACATCGATTGCCGATCCCGCCAGCACGCTTTATTCAAGGCCAACGATTACCCGAAAGCTATTGCAACTTTCTGAGACTTGGTACTCACGCCCTGCACGTTCCTAGTTTCGGCGCGGCAAAAACCGACGCCCACGCCGCCGGTTTGTTGCGTGAATTGTCCGGTGTGCCGGTAATTTCAGTCGATTGCAGCGATCTTATCTGGGGACTGGGAGCACTTCACTGCGCAAGCTGGAATCAGCCAGCCGTTTAGAGGATAATGATTGACGCAAAACTCACTGCGTCAACGCGAGACTCTCGCCCGAATTTTTTACCCCACGTGCACAACCGACGTAAAGTTACCACGAAACAGAGCATCTTTTCGGAGCGTTTTTTGTCACGGTTGCTAGATCGTCCTGACGTCGATAACTTTGAATGCTTGCAATTACATCGCTTGTCCAGTTTGCGTCAGATGACGGAAGGTAATTTTTGAAAATGGAAGATAAGAAACGCGGCCTGTTCATTACGATTGACGCAAATATCGGTGCTGGCAAGTCGAATGCTTGTCACGCGATCGCTTCGGCCGCAACGTCGTCGGGATGGCCAGCAAGAGTCCTTGAAGAACCAACCCACCACCCAAAATTCAACCACTTTCTGCAGCGTTACTACGAAGACCTCAAGACCGGCAACAACACCGGTGGCGGTTTCGCAATGCAGATGTTCATGCTGTGCCAACGCTACGAACAGCATCGCCTAGCGGTGGAACAGGCATGGGGCGACCAAGGAATTGTGGTCGTTCAAGATCGGCCAATCTACGGCGACACTGTGTTCGCAACCACGGCCATGGAACGCGGCTTCATGACGAAAGAAGAGTACGGTCTGTATGTGGACATGTACCGGAACATGAGCCGCGATGTGATGCCGCCAGATATCTTCGTGTACTTGGATGTGTCACCAGAAGAATGTTACGAACGCATGGCAGCACGGGCTCGCAGCCAAGAAGTCGGTGTACCGCTGGATTACCTGCAACAGCTGTATGACAACTATCAAAAACTGCTGTCGGAGATGCGCCGCCGTGGTGTGCGTGTTTTGACGATCGACTGGAGCGAGTTTGGCCCGCCTGTCGAGATTTGGAAGAACATCAAAGAGATGGTGAACTCCGAAGATTCATGGTACGAGAAACTTACCTTTTCACTCGCCAAGCAACCACGAGCGCCAATCGTTCCAAGCTGAGGCATCGACGCCAAAATTTTGAGACTGCGAAACTGACCGCCGAATCCTTGATGGAACTTCGGCGGTTTTTTCGTTGCACGCCCGCGCTGCGTTATGCCGCGCGATTTTGGCGTTTCAGTTTTTTGCGTAATCGGCGTCGCTCGGATTTGCTGAGCGAGCTCCAGTCGATGTCGTTAGCGTCGACAATCTCTTCGTCGCTGGACTCTGCAACCTGCTCTTGAACTTCTGGTTCGGGCTCGGACTCTTCAGGAACTTCGTCATCCGAGTTTCCAGCCGCGTTTTTCTTTCGCCAACCAAAAATTGGTCCACGTTTCTTTGCAGGAGCCGGCTCTTCGGCATCGTCATCAGTACTGGCTTCGTCTTCCGATTCGTTGACCGCTGGCTCCTCGGAGTCTTCTGGCTCAGCTTTCGGTTTCAATCGGAATGACCAGCCACGTTTTTTTCGCTTTGGCTTTTCATCCGCAGTTTCGTCATCCGCAAGCGCTTCTTCCTCTTGCTCATCCGCTTCATCCTGTGCGGGCTCCGCTGCGGCGCGTTTTCTTCTGCCTAACCAACCACGTTTCCGCTTAGTATTTCTGGGTTCAGGTTCACCTTGAACTTCTTGTTCCTCAGCGACCTCGGATTCGGGCTCATCCTCTTCGTAATCTTCTTCTTCCAACTCGTCTTCTTGGTCGTCGTACTGCTGTTCCTCACGCTCGCTTTTGCGAGCTCGTCGAGAGAACCAGCCCCTGCGTTCTTTGGGTTCTGGCTCTGGTTCCGGTTCGGCTTCGTAGTCGTCGTAATCGGATCTGCCTAAAACCTGTTCTTTCAGTTTGGCGAATTTCTCGGCGAAAGTTTCTGTGTCTTCAATTTTGCGAACATCCCGAAAAACCATTCGCAGGTAGCCAACAAAGCCTACGAATAGAGCAGTGCACCCCAGGAGTGGCGCGGACGTGACCAGCGACCATCGTCCAATCGTTTCGACTTCGATTAAATTCCAATTCACTGCCTCGGGCACCGCCAAAATACTGATGCCCAGCAGAACAAACAGCAGCGCCCATCGCGACTTGCGGACTTCCGCAACCACTCGCAGCGCCAGAATCGCGCTACCGAAAAGCAACATCAACCGAAGCCAATCGCTGCCTGTAAGAGCAACTCGCTTGCCAACAAAGGAGTCAAGGATCGCGCCCAGCCAGCCGACCAATCCAACCAACGAATGCAAGCTTGCTGCCACCAACACGAACGTCAGTAAGCGCCAAAGCCGATAGTGTCCGCGGAAGTCATCGCTGCGGTGCCGGCGCAACTGATAAATCAAGAATGAGATGCCTGCCGATGCAGCCAGCAATACACACAGAATCCAGTGGCCAAAACTGTCGGGCCGATCCAACCGAAGGGGCCGTGCAACATTAGGATGGTTGGCGAACCAAGAACTGGTCACACAGCTATGATGCGCAAAAACTAAAAGGATTACGAAACCGCCGACGACACCCGTGACCAGTCCCAACGAACGGCGACGGACTGGCACCAACGAAAACCAACGACCACGTAGCCGGCGGTTGACACGCTTGCCATAAGTTTCATTCGGGTTTCTGGCTTCGCGCAGCTTCTCCATCGCCCGTCGGCTCGCTGCCGTTGGCTTGGGCTGGTCAGCGCTGCGAGTCGAGTAAAGAACTCGGCGCCGACGATCGGATGTACGGCGCCCGTATTGCATCCTTGCTCGGGTTGCTATTGCCTATCAAAACAAACTTCAAACTTCAAGAAACTTCGGATTCAGCGGTCACACAAGTCGCTACGACTATCAGCTCTGGACCAGAAAACCCGTTGCACTCTAGGTGATTTCGGCGGAACGGGTCAACGCGAACTCGGCAGCAATGTGTCGATCGGGCGCAATCACGCAAATTTGCGATAGCATTTCGGTTTTGGACGGTGCCATGGTGGCTTAGGGCAAATCATTTTTTCAATCTGAGTTGTTCGTAGATCAGACGTTCTTACTCGATTCAAAGCGTTTTTCAGTTCAGTCGGGCAGGAGTGATGCGCCCGACAAAAGTATTCCGGCGTGTTGGGTTTGGATATTGCGATGTTTTGTACACCCTCCCGTTTGCGGGAGGGTCGGACGCGGTAGCGGCCGGGGAGGGCCCTCTTCGGGCCTGAGAGCCCGACTCGCCCGACTCTCCGAAAGGGAGAGTGATTTTATTCACACGCTGTATCGCAACGCTAAAAACGAATCTTGTCGTTCGCGACTTTCGCCGGGCGCGTCAGGAGGAGTGCCCAACCTACTTTGAAAAAGTGATTTACCCAGCTCGCCGGGTCAGGGCAATCGTAATTCTAGGTTGCAGCATGTAACGTTTTGTTTCGTTTGATCGCTCGTCTGCTGCTTGGCATAGCGAATGAGGTTAAGCTGCTGAGTGACTCATTTTCCAATGGCAAGAAGGCACAACCATGACACGTCAGTCGTTGACCACAGCCAGCATCGCTGGGTTGGTTGCCATCGCACTTTTCATCTCAATTCCCTCTGGCACTCAGCAAGCTGTCCCGCCGAAAACGAATCCCAGCCTTGCTTTGGGCAGTGACGGTGCAGAACTTCAGGCCGTTGGCCATCCAACGTTTGCAAGCCCTCATTCGAATCCGATCGCTGTCAGTGGCGACCATGTGTTCGTTGTCAACACACCAGCGGACTCAGTCGATGTGATTGACGCTGGCAAACAACAGATCATCCATCGGATATCCGTGGGCGTCGACCCAGTCAGCGTTGCGATGCGACCAGATCAAAAAGAACTCTGGGTGTCTAACCATGTCTCGGATTCCGTCAGCGTCATCGATACGGTCAAAGGTAGCCCGACTTACTTGCAGGTCATCGCAACGATCCAAGATTTTGACAGTGAATCGAAAGCGACTTTGTTTGATGAACCAATCGGCATTGCGTTTGCCAACAACTCGAAAGCCTATGTGGCGCTTTCATCCGAAAATCAAATCGCGGTCATTGATGTTGATCAGCGCACGATCAGGCGCCGTTTGAAGATTCCAGCACAAGACCCACGTTCGATCGTGGTCCGTCGAAACCGGCTGTACGTAATCCCATTCGAATCGAACAACAAGACACAACTCTCTGGCGGTGCGCGAGACGACATCGACGGAGATCTTGTCACGTTTGACGCCTGGCAGCATTCAGTTGTACACAACAATGTTTTATCGCTTGGCCACACAGTGGATATCATCAAACATCCTGATGTACCCGACCGGGACTTGTTTGTTTACGACACGGAGACTGACAAGTTGGTCGAAGTCGTTGAGTCGCTGGGGACTTTGTTATACGGGATGGCGGTCGATTCCAAAGGCAACGCGTTCATTGCGCAGACCGACGCACGCAACGACGTCAACGGCCGTGCTGGCTCGAAGAAACATGGATTGCAGCAGCTAGAGAATCGCGCGTTTTTGAATCAAATCACACGTGTTGATTTTCACACCGAAACGCATGCCACCAAAAAAATCTTTGAACTCGAACCGCTCCCACCAAATCATCCAACCAAAGACATGGCGCTCGCGACGCCGTTTGCCATCCAAGTCACCGAGGACGATGCGAACCTAGTCGTAACCGCAGCTGGCTCCGACAAACTGTTTACGATGGACGCTGAAACTGGCGAGGTCCTTGGTCGCGTTAACGTTGGCATTGTGCCGCGAGGAATCGCGATTGCGAAAACCAAAAAACAGGACGCTCAGGCGTGGGTTTACAACGCCGTGGCCAACTCCGTTACCGTCGTGGACTTGAGCGAAATGGACAAACCGCAGGTAGCCGGATTCGTGCGACTGGAGGACCCGACGGATCGCGATGTCAAACTTGGCCGAACCTGGTTCAATGACGCGGACGCTTCTTCGACGGGCACTTTTTCATGTGCAAGCTGCCATCCCGACGGCCACACCGACCAGTTGCTCTGGGTCCTGAAGACTCCGATCGTAACCGGCGGCGATCAAATCATGCCAAGGTCAACGATGCCGATCCGCGGACTGCGCGACACGGCGCCGTTTCATTGGGATGGGATTCCCGGTGATCCGTATGGCGGCAACAACAGCGCTCAGATCCATGGCTCGGTTCCGCCAAATAGTGACCCGGAAAAACCAGAGACTTCGACACGACATGTGATTGATGGCGGGTTGGCGTCCACGATGCTAGCCGATGGCGATCAGACTGTTAACGATGAAGGCAAGCCTGGGTTTCTTTCGACGGCACAGCGCGATGACATGGCAAAGTTTCTGCTGTGCGTTCCGTACCCACCGGCTCAGAAACGGGCCTACACCAACGTTTTGTCAGAGCGTGCCGAGAAAGGATACGAGCTGTTTCATATCAAAGGACACCATGACGAAAAACCGAAGCCCAACGTCTGTGGCGATTGTCACCGCATGCCGTTCTTGGTCAGCACCAATACGCCCGGCACTGGCATGGACGCTCCGACTTGGCGAGGTGCCTATGACCGGTTCTTGATTTTGCCGCAAGGACGATTGAACATTATCGAGTTCGACTTTTATCGGCGAATAGCGGAACAGGGAATTCCGGAGCGAAAGCTATGGCAGTTTTCTTGGCAGGGGCAACCGCGATTCGATCCCATCTGGGACATGGTTTTAGAAAACAGCACCGGATACTCCGGGACATTCGCACGCCAAGTAACGCTCAGTGAATCCACCGTCAATGACGCGGCGACCAAGGACTTGCTGGCTGCACTGGAATCGTCCGCAAGAGACGGCGCGGTTGTATTGGAAGCCAACGGTGTGGTGATCGATGGTGAAACTGCCAAGCCGTTTGAAGCTCAATTTGTAACCGATGCGAAATCAGGGGCTTATCACGACAAGACGCAGCAGCATTCGATGACGATTGATGAAATGATGGCGCTGGCTGGTGATGGAAAGTTCATTGGTACCTTCACGGCGCGACATGGCCACAAAGTTGATTTGCAGCAACCACAACCCGCGATCTGGACGACAGGACCAATCCAACGCCAACGTGGTCACCAAGATTTTCCGGTTCTCTATCAAGAGCAACTTGAAATGACAGTCAGCGGTCGGCACATTGAACCCGACGCATTGGTCTATGTAGATGGCAAACGTGTCGATGCATGGCTGGAGCTTGGCGGCAACGAATCGATTCAAATTCGGCTCGCAGTGCTTCCGCCCGACGGAATGCATTTGTTGCAGATCCAAAATCAAAGCGGACTGTTCAGCAACGACTTCATTTTCAATGTTGTCCAAACCAAAGAGTTGGCAACAGAGTTGCGCAACGGCCGGTTCGATGCCGACATGGACATCCGCGAAAAACTTGCTCAGGCCATTTCCAAAAATCAACCGGATGCAATACGCGAGTTACTAAATCGCCGACAGCAACGTGGCCGAGTCAATGAGCAGCAACCGAGCACAGGATCGACGCCGTTGAGCAACGCGGCGCTATACGGACACAAAGACATCGCAGAAATCCTGATCCGCCGTGGCGCCGATGTGAATGGTACCAATCGCGATGGCAACACACCGCTGCACGTCGCAGCGTTCCTCTGCCGCGCAGACATTGTCAAACTGCTTTTGGAAAAAGGCGCCTCGCCAACGAAAGACAACCGGCGCGGTGAATCCGCGATCGAGGTCGTTGCTGGCGACTGGGACGATCGGCTTGCGGCGTTTTATAACGGAATCGCAAACGCTGTTGAAATCAAAATTGACCTCAAAGAGATTCAGAAACAGCGACCAAAGATCAAAGCACTGTTGGAGCAGGCCAAGTAAACCAATCGCACAAAACGTGTGGCCGCCTAACGTTCAAAATCCACCCATTGGGTAGTCCGGCCTACGTCGCGCGAGCGGAATGCGATCGAAAGTTTCTTGCGAATCCATTGCATAGCCGGGTGTAAATTCCCGGTTCGTTCCTGTTAACATCTTGGCATGTCGCAAGCAGAATGGTTTATCGCTGACGGTGATCGAGAAATCGGGCCGCTTACAGAAGTCGAGCTTAGAAAACGCCTAAAGAAAGGTGATCGCGACAAGCTGCGTGTTCGGCAGGGCGAGGCCGGCAATTGGTACTCTGCGAAATTCGTCGTTCGAAAGTTCCGCAAGTTGGCTGAAACCGGTGTCTATATCAAAATGGGATCGGTTGCCGGACCGTACACGGCTGAAAGAGCTTATGCGATTCTGAGTGAATTGACGCTGGAGAAAATTCAAGCCAAGGTAGGCTTGCACGGTCACTGGGTCTCCGCCGCAAAACTACTGGCGAAACTGGATCGTTTGATCAACAAGACCGACAAGCCGTCCGCCGATGATAACGCCACATCAAAAGCCAGCGTTTCGAGCGACACGGAAATTATCAATCGCAGCGGCTTAGTGTCGCTTGCCTCCGATCCGGAAGTCGACGACGACATCCCATTGATCTCGCCCATCGATGAGGACATCCCAATCGTCGATCCCATTGATGACGACATCCCGCTGGTCAATCCGATTGACGATGATATTCCACTGGTCGATCCGATTGATGATGACATTCCCGTCGTCCAGCCTTCCCAAAACAGCAAGCTGCCACCTGCTCCCGCCCCGAACCAAGTCGTTCACCGCTGCAGCTGCGGGCACGACATTCAAATCTTGCGAGAACATCTGGGAATGCAACTGCAGTGCCCGCTCTGTGGCATCACATTTAATTCGTGAGCTTTTGAGCAAAGCATTTTTCCAAGCTGAGATGCCTAAAGAAACGGTAACCCAACGCGTGAGTTTTGGAGTTGCGCTTTTTGATGTGGTGTTTGGTTGTAGGCCGGACCAAGGACGCGATACGTGCCGGAACAGCGCAAACGCCTCCATTGTGTCGCAGAGATTACACTATCAACGACCTTTCTACTTGCGTCCGAAGTTCCGGCAATTGCGGCGTTTGCTCGGTCCTGCCTACCTCAAGAGCGCAACTCCAAAACTCACGCTTCGGGTTACCAAAATGCCCCAGAATCACAAAGTGATTTGCCCTGTTCGTGAGCTTGTTCCCATGCCAAGCCCCGAAATGCGACTACTTCTTCCTTTCAATTTTGTCCGGCAGTGGAACGTTGTCCAGCAACGCCAATACGGACATCGCGGTACCATAGGCTTTCGAGCGAGCAAAGACTCGGTCATTCCAAGTGCCTTCGTCGCTCTTGGTTTTCATCAACACCGACTTTAGTTTTTCAGTTTCGGTAGCTGCGTCTTCTTCAGCCAACAACTGCAGAGCTTGGCCAATGTACCGATGGCCAAAATAGAAGTAATAAGGCGCGATACCGTACGGCCCCTCGTGAGTTCCTGTTTTTGCTCGACGCTTTTCCAATTCGTCCCAGTGTTCGTGAAACGCATCGATCGAATCTTGGACCTGTTCTACGTCTCCCGCGCCAAGCAGAACAAGTGTTAATTCACATATCGCGCTGCGCGCTATTGAGCCAGGAAGTGGTGCCGGACGTCTAGTAACCACTCCGCTATACTGAAACGCGCCTTTTTGGGTGCGACTGCGCAACAAGACCTGCTTCGCTCTTTCAAAAACTTCATCCGGAATATCTTCCCCTTGCTGCCGCGCCAGCAACATTGCCTGGACTGCTGGCGAAGTAACAAAGGCCGCATGGCGACTGCGAGTCGCATAGTTCCAACCACCGTCATTAAGCTGCTCGGTTCTCAAAATTTTGACAAGCTTTGGAATCCAGGCGTCCGTCTGCTTGCGCTGATCCTCGAATCGCTTGGTGCTACGGAGTCGACAAAAGAAATCGAGTGCATAGATGTGACCCCAGACACGGACGTCGTAACGGTTGGCCGTCGACGGTTTCATCAGTGGATTTTCCAAATCGCTGAGTACGATTTCGATTCCTCGTCCAATGGCAGAATCCACTGCTTCGTTTTCCTCGGTCGAATTGCCCGCGGTCGCGTACAACAAAGCAGTCGAAACAATCGACGTTCCCCCAATCCGATATCCAACTGGAATCCTACGATTCACGCGGTACACACCTTCATAAGGCCAAGCACCATCCGCTTCCTGAATCTGGATCAATTGATTCACGGCGTTTTGAATCAGTTTGTCAGTTTCGTTTTCCTTTTGAGCCCATAGCTGAGTCGAGAACGTCAGAAAGAGGAGAAGGGTAGTTGCCGTTTTCATAATTTTTGCCTTTTGGTTGCCACTCGGCGAAGTCACAGAGCTGGCGAAAAGACTATATCCGATCTTGAACGCGAGAATTGCCAACATCTCGTTTCGCACGAGGGACGATCCCAACTTCTTTACTCTAACTGAGTGACGACCAAGTCATAAGCTCCCGACTCGCTCAGAGTAAATCACTTTTTCAAAGTAGGTTGGGCATTCCTGCCCGACTGAATTGAAAAACGTTTTGAATCGAGCAACAGGTAATTCAAAGAGTCGTTTTACTGTCAAAATAAAAGCGGGAAAAAACGATCTTGACGCTTGCGTCGTGTCCTCGGACCGGTTCGCTCGCTAGACTATCGCGTTCAACTTCAATGCAGGACATCGCAACATGTATCGAATCATTGCCTTGGTCGTTCTCTTGGCTTCACTCACTTCGAATGGCCAAGCGAAACGACCGAACATTTTGTTTGCAATCGCTGACGATTGGTCTTACGGCCACGCGAGCGCGTATGGATGCAAATGGACAAACACACCCAGCTTTGACAGTTTGGCCAAAGAAGGCATCTTGTTTCGCAACGCGTACACTCCCAATGCAAAGTGCGCGCCGTCACGGGCAACCATTTTAACGGGCAGGTATTCTTGGCAGCTGGAACAAGCCGGCAACCACATGTGTATCTTTCCAGCCAAGTTCGGTGGGTTCGTGGAACGCTTGGAATCTGGTGGCTACTTCACCGGCTATACAGGCAAAGGCTGGGGCCCTGGGATTGCCAACGACGTGAACGGAAAACCACGAAAAATCACTGGCCGACCTTTCAAAACTCGCAAAGCCAAGCCGCCAGCAAAAGCGATTTCAAACAATGACTACGCTGGCAACTTTGGGGACTTCATGGACGCCGTGCCTGATGGCAAGCCTTGGTTTTTTTGGTACGGGACGACAGAACCGCATCGCGGATACGAGTACGGCGCCGGAGTACGACTGGGCAAGAAACTGACGGATATCGAGCGTGTGCCTGGCTATTGGCCGGATACTGATACGGTGCGCAACGACATGCTGGACTATGCCGTCGAAGTCGAACATTATGACAATCACTTGGGCAAGATTCTGAAGATGCTTCGCGAATCTGGCCAGATCGACAACACTCTTATCGTGGCAACTTCGGATCACGGCATGCCATTTCCTCGCGTGAAAGGCCAAGCCTACGATCATTCGAATCATATTCCTCTGGCCATACGTTGGGCGGACGGTATCAAGGGCAGCGGACGAACGGTTGACGATTTTGTCAACTTCACGGATCTAGCGCCCACGTTTTTGCAAGCCGCTGAAATCGACAACCCAAGCCCCATCATGCAGCCGATCAGCGGTCGCAGTCTGTTTGATATTTTTAAGGTCGACAAATCAGGACAGGTCATCAAAGATCGTGACCACGTTTTGGTCGGCAAAGAACGGCATGACATTGGACGCCCCAACGCTGGTGGCTATCCAATCCGAGGGATTCGCAAAGGCAATTTGTTGTATTTGCAGAACTTTGAAACGGATCGTTGGCCAGGTGGAAATCCAGAAACGGGCTATCTGAATTGCGACGGCAGCCCGACCAAAACGCTGGTGCTGAATCAGCGACGCAGCGGTGAGGCGACGACGTTTTGGAATCTATGTTTTGGCAAACGTGTTGCAGAAGAGTTTTACAACGTAGCGACAGATCCCGATTGCACAAACAACTTGATCAAGACCGATGCGATGAAACAACAGATCGCGGCTCTGCGGAAACAAATGCTAGCCGAACTATCCGAACAGGGTGACCCGCGAATCAACGGCAACGAGGATGTGTTTGACCAGTATCCTTACTCAGGCAAAAGCACTGACAACTTTTACGAACGCTACATGCGTGGCGACAAACCGAAAGCCGGCTGGGTGAATGAATCTGACTTTGAAAAAGCGCCATTGGACTGAGGGATTGTTGTGTTAGGCATCTGTTTTGAATCGGTCGAAAAAGTCGCTGTTTGTGAAATCCCGGATCCTGTCATCCTTGATGACCGGGACGTGATCGTTGATGTCACGATGGCGGGCCTTTGTGGAAGTGATCTGCATCCGTTTTTTGGCCGAGAATCGGGTTTGGATGCGGGCACGGTGATGGGTCACGAACTGGTTGGTTTTGTCAGCCAAGCCGGATCCGCAATCAAAAACCTGAAAGAAGGCGACCGGGTCTGTGCTCCATTTACAACCAACTGCGGCGATTGTTTCTATTGTCGATCCGGCCTGACGTCCCGTTGCGTTGCCGGTGAATTGTTCGGTTGGCGATCTAACGGCGAAGGACTCCATGGCTGTCAATCACAACGGGTCCGTGTGCCACTTGGCGATTCGACGCTCGCCAAAGTTCCCGATGGAATGTCCAATGAAACGGCGCTCTTGCTGGGCGACAATTTAAGCACAGGGTACTTTGCTGCTGAAATGGCGGCGATCAATCCAGCGGGAACCTACGTTGTGATCGGGTGCGGAACGGTTGGTTTGTTGGCGATCCAGTGGGCGGTGCGAATGGGCGCTGAATCGATCGTTGCAGTTGATTTGGTCGAATCACGATTAGCGATCGCACGCGACTTGGGCGCAAAGACGTTCTCGGATCCTGCAGCTGCAATCGCGTGTGTCATGGACAAAACAGACGGGCGTGGTGCCGACGCAGTGATGGAGCTTGTTGGATTACCGTCGGCCCAAGAACTTGCGTTCCAAATCGTTCGTCCGGGTGGCATACTGAGCGTCATTGGATGTCATTGTACGCCAAACTTCACATTCAGCCCCAACGACGCGTACGACAAAAACTTGACCTACCGAACTGGTCGCTGTCCGGCGCGGCACTACATGTCAGCGCTGGCAAATGAACTCCAGTCGGATCCACCCGATACAACGTGGTGCATCTCTCACCGATTTCAGATCGAACAAGGCGTCAACGCCTACGACGTATTCGCAAACCGCAAAGATGGGTGCGTAAAAGCAGTCGTCGAATTCTAGTGATGGTATGAGCCGATGGGCGATAGCC
>CAYNNP010000088.1:0-21295 GCA_964398215.1 uncultured Pirellulaceae bacterium
GCCCCGGTTATTGACGGTTGCGCTCGAAACCGGGGCTATCGCCCTGCGGCTCAGTAAATCAACAAGCTCTTAAGACTTCCGCCACGCTTTTCAACCAAGTTGCCTTTTTCAGCCGTCGCAATTTGAAAAACTGACTTACACCGCGGGCTTCGTCTATAATCGACGCCCCTTCCAACCGTCTCGCCAAATAATGTGAGTTGCTACGATGCGAATGTTTGTCAGTCTCGGACTCCTAGTTACCAGTGTCACCATCGGCTTGGCTCAAGAAGCAAAGCCTGACGCAAATAAAACTGCGGCATCGCGTGCTCAAGCGATCTTGGATGCTGCCGAGTGGTCCACGATTTTCAACGGCAAGGATTTGAGCGGCTGGAAAGGCGACACCAAGGGCTATGTCGCCGAAGACGGAATGTTGGTCTGCAAGAAGGGCGGCCACAATTTGATGACCGAATCACAGTATTCGGATTTTGCATTCCATTTTGAATTCAAACTCGAAGAGAGTGGTAACAACGGCGTTGGTATTCGTGTTCCCGAAGGTGGGCATCCAGCGAAAGACGGAATGGAAATCCAAATCCTTGATCACAACGGCTCGCGGTATGGTGGTGATGCGGAGATGGAAAATGGAAAGACACGGCGGCTCAGTTGGCTCAAACCGTGGCAATTCCATGGATCGATCTACGGAATCACCCCATCAAAAACTGGCTATTTAAAACCGGTCGGAGAGTGGAATACCGAAACGATTATCGCAATCGAAGATCATGTGATGGTGATTTTGAATGGCGCCGTCATTGTTGATGCCTTCCTTGAAAAATCGACTGCCATTGGCAATCCGAATCACATGGGCATGAAAAGCAAATCGGGGCACATTGTTTTGGCGGGACACAACGACCGCGTCGAGTTCCGCAATCTAAAGGTCGCCGACTACACGGTTGCTCCACCAATCCCGCGCACCAGCGCTGACAACACTCCGCCAGCTGGTTTTCAAGCCTTGTTTAACGGCAAGGATCTAGCGGGCTGGAAAGGGCTTGCGCACAAAAATGCAACCCAACGACGCGCCTTGAAAGGGGCTGAACTCTCCGAAGCGCAGGCGACTGCTGACAAATCAATGAACGAGCATTGGCGAGTCGAAGAAAGCGTTTTGACCTATGACGGGAAAGGCCAAAGTTTGTGTACAGCAAAGGACTACGGTGACTTTGAAATGTACGTGGACTGGAAAATTCCTCCCGGCGCGGACTCTGGAATCTACTTGCGGGGAACGCCACAGATTCAAATTTGGGACCCATGGGATCTGCGCGACAAGAAACAGAAAGGTGCACTAGAGTCCCCCGAACAATGGGTAAAGTCCTATAAAAACGGACGTAATCTTGGGTCGGGCGGTTTATGGAACAACAAACGATGGCGCAACGCGCCTTTGGTTTTAGCGGACAACAAGGCTGGTGAGTGGAACACCTTTTTAGTTCGGATGGTGGGCGAGAAAGTTTCGATTTGGCTGAACAAGAAACTGATCGTCAATCGTGTCATTCTAGAAAACTATTGGGACAAGACAGGGCTAACTCCAATTCCGCGAGCCGATCAGATTGAACTACAGCACCATGGCAGCGTGTTGTACTTCAAGAATATTTATCTGCGAGAATTGCCTTACTAATTCGCGCCGCCAAGGTCCTGAAACTGCGTGCTCAACCAATGTGGCCGCAGTTGGGACAGTCTCCATACCCAAGCGGATAGTAGTGTTCGCCGCATTCGTTAGGGCACGGCTTGGGATCGCCCTGAGGACGGTACGGCTCCCATCCCATTTTCTGGTGGTGTTTTGTCATCGCGTCCTCTCCGGTTGCAGCCGTTACCTCATGCAGCAGAGCGTCATCATCAGATATCGATCCGTTTGCGCGGAGTGCTTCAATGCGAGCCAGCGGCGCAAAGGTAACGGATTCTGGTGAACCCCAGGCCTGCCAAGTTGTTTTCTGTTTCATGGCTGATTTTTTGGTAGCTTGATCTCCTGCTTCGGCCATCGAAAATCTCTGGCGAGCTCGAACATCCTATTGCGTTCGTTGGTGCAGTGCAAAAGAATGTTGAGAAACCTGGAGGCACTTTTAAAACCATGTTGACCCATCGCGCTTGTCATTGTTGCGGCATGATCCATCGGCTTCCGGTGCTGGATGGCGACCAGCGTGCGATTTGCACGCGGTGCAGTGCCACCATTTACTCACCAGGATCGGTTGTTCGTTCGGCCAGTCGAACGGCAGCAGCGTCACTGGGTGCTTTCGTCCTGTTTTGGCCAGCGGTGCTGTTGCCGATTTTAAAGATCAACAAACTGGGACAAGAAAGCGAATCCAGCATCTTGGGTGGAGTCATCGAGCTGATACAACACGGCAGCTATTTTGTGGGCGGGGTTGTGATCTTGTTTTCTATCGTCTTTCCACTGACAAAACTCGTTTTGCTGATCGAATTGAGTTGGTTGGAAATTCTGCATCGGCGACACAAAGCACTGACTCTCCGATTGATGGAACACTTGGGCAAGTGGAGCATGATGGATGTGATGTTGCTGGCATTCATGGTCATGCTGGTCAAGCTTGGGAATTTGGTAGAGTTCAGTTTTGGGCCTGCCGTGGTTGCGTTCACTGGTTGTGTGGCGATGAGTATGCTGGCGTCGCTTTCGTTTGATCCACATGCGATTTGGGAAGACATTGAATGAGTGACAAGGAACCTGATTCGCTCTTGAGTAATGATCAGGCGCGACCTGAAGAAGAATTCCCGCTTGCCAAAGCGAAAGACTCGGCAATGCGAGCACGCAGTTTTGGGCTTTCCAAAATGTGGTTGGTCACATTGGCCTGCTTGGTGTTGGCGGTTGGACTGGTCTGGTATTCAGTCGAAGATTCGGGCCCTCAGGTGAACTTGCATTTCAAGCAGGGCTATGGGCTGAAGTCCGGTGACGCGGTTCGGCACCGTGGAATTGATATTGGCAAAGTAAAGGATGTGCGTTTGTCGGACGATTTGTCTGGCATCACGGTTGTGGCAGAATTAAAACCGTCAGCGGAAGGCGTTGCGCGAGCGGGAGCCAGGTTTTGGATTGTGCGTCCACGCTTAGATGTGACTGGCGTAAGCGGTTTGGAAACCGCAGTGGGTTCAAAGTACATTGCGGTTGTGCCATCACCGATGCCAAGCCCCGTTTTCAAAGACGACTTTGTTGGACTGGAGTCGCAACCGGTCGATCAACTTGGTGAAGGCGGATTGGAGTTGGTCCTGCGTGGCGACAAAAAGTACGGCGTTAGTCCTGGTTCGCCGGTTACATGGCGTGGCATCGAAGTTGGTGAAGTCGTGTCGAGTACTTTGTCGCCAGACGCGTTGTATGTTGATACGCGAATACGTATCGAAGCGGATCATCAGCGACTAGTAACCCGGCAGACGAAGTTTTGGTCTTCCAGTGGCATCCACGTCGACGTGGGAGTTTCGGGCGTCGAAATCGACTTGGAATCTCTCTCGACGATCGCGCGGGGCGGTGTGGCATTCATCACACCGGGCGAGATTGGCGAAGATACCGATGTGCACGCGGGCGACATTTTCGTTTTGCACGAAGAAGAAGATGATTCTTGGACGGAAGAAGCGACCGCGATTGATCTACTGGAAGTGCATCCGCCTTCGATTGTTCAATTGAAAGCGGTTTGGAAAAAGTCATTGCTAGGGTTTGCACGCAAAAAACAAAAATCAGCTTTGGGAATCTTGATCGGCGATCCAAACGCACCGGTGGCTTTGGTGCCTACCGATTTTGTGGTTCCGCCGACGGAGGCCATCGAAGGCTCTTTTGGTTTGCTGGCGATCATTGACGGACGTGAAGTTGCTTTGGCGTCAATTGAGTCTCCGGGTGAGCAGCGACTCGCGTCATTGCCGTTGCGGGCCGCCGATGGAAAAGACGTTTCATTGGCTGTATCCAAGAAAACTCGATTTCGAGTAGCCGAAGACATCGAGGACTGTTTTGCAGTTAGGACCAGTGGTGCCGATTCGCATCTCGTTTTGGAGACGATTGGCAAGCACGAGTTGACCGTTGACGAAGGCAATTGGCGGTGGAGCAAAAATGGGCTTAGCAGTGATGTTTGGCATGGTGCCCCCGTGGTTTCGACCGCTGACGAAAAGATCGTTGGGATACTTTCGCTGTCGGATGACCATACGATGGTGATTCCGATCAATGCACAAGAACTTGGACGAATAAATTAAGGTCCTATTCGGATTGCCAATGTTCGGCAACAATATTTGCGACACAGACACCGTACCGATGCTAAATCGCATTTTGTATTCAACGCATGACAACCCAACCCGCTGACTGGCCCAAACGCGTATCCATCATTGGCGTTGGCTTGCTAGGTGGAAGTGTCGCACTCGCGATCAAGCAAGCGATGCCCCAGTGCCAGATCGTGGGGTTCAGTCGCACCGCCAAAAAGCGAGAATTTTTGCTCCAAGCAGGGATCGTTGATCGCACGGCCGACACCGTCCAAGCGGCTTGTGAGCATGCCGATGTCGTGGTGGTGGCTTCGTTGGTTGATCAGATCGCGACGATCGCCAAACAAGCCGCAGCTGTGACTAACGAGCAATGTTTGATCACGGATGTTGGCAGCACCAAGGCAACGATTGTTACTGAGACAGAAGATTGTCCCATTACAACATCAAAGTTTGTGGCGGCCCACCCGATTGCCGGTTCAGAGAAAACCGGAGCAGAGAATGCGACGGCGGATTTGTTTAAAGGGAAAGTCGTTGTGTTGACGCCGAGCAAGCTAACACCTAGCGAGCAGGTTCGGCGCGCCACCGATTTCTGGCAGTTGACTGGCGGTAAAGTAATCCGCATTAGCCCCCAAGACCACGATACGTTTTTGGCTGCGGTTAGTCATGTTCCTCACCTAGTCAGTGCTGCCGTGTCTCGTTTGACGCCAAGCCAAGCAGGCGACTTGGTCGGCAGTGGATGGCGAGACATCACGAGAGTCGCCGCAGGCGATCCGGACCTCTGGACGGCGATCTGCCAAGAAAACCGAGCGGCGATCATTAGCGAATTGTCGCGAATCATTGCTGACATGAACGACCTAAAGGCGTTTTTAGAGCGCAAGGATGACAGGGCGTTGACGAAGTGGTTGGCAGACGCCAAAACCACCAAAGATAACACATGATGCCGCGATAGATTCGGCACCAAACATTTCATCTGTGAGAACTAATCATGCCGCTTTGGCAAATCGATATCTATCCGGCTGACAGCGAAGTAGACCGCGAAGGACAACGCACCGCTGAGGAAATCGCGGAACTGGGCCTTGGCCACGACGTGAGTGTTGTGTTTGCAAGAACGTTCTTGGTCCAAGGCGACTTTGTTCACGACGAAGCAGTCCGATTAGCCCAGACGCTTTTGTCCGACAGTGTGACCGAGCGGACCGTCGTGGCGATCGCTGGCCAAGATTCGTTGAACGAATCTCCGCAGGATCATGAACGCTTGGTCAACGTGATGCCAAAACCGGGTGTGATGGATCCGGTGGCTAGCAGCACAGCAGACGCAGCCAAAGACGCTGGGATCGAAGTCACCGCCGTGCGGACGATGCGAAAGTACTGGCTGGGCAACGTTGATGATTCCATGATGGATTCGATTTGCCGCCGCGCCCTGTCGAATGATTCAATCGAGCAAGTTGTGGTTGGTCCTTTGGAAATGGATCAATTGGATGTTGGCTCGAATTACGAATTTCAACTTGTCACAGTTCCAATCCGAGAGCTTGACGATGCGGGCTTGGAGGCGCTCTCGAAAGACGGGCAACTGTATTTGACTTTGGTTGAAATGCAGACGATCCGAGATCACTTTGCTTCGATAGGCCGTGACCCGACCGATATTGAGTTGGAATCGGTCGCTCAGACTTGGTCGGAACATTGCAGCCACAAAACGCTTGCTGGACGGATCAAGTATCGGGGACCCGATGCTGACGGCAAAGCGGATGGCGATCAGCGGCAGTATGAAAACATGCTGAAAGAAACAATCTTTGCGGCAACGCAACAGATCCGTAAAACTTTGGGTGAAGACGATTGGTGCGTCAGCGTATTTAAAGACAACGCTGGTGTTGTCACCTTTGATGATAATTTTCACGCGTGCTTTAAAGTAGAAACCCACAACCACCCATCGGCTTTGGAGCCATACGGCGGCGCGAACACAGGAATCGGCGGTGTGATTCGCGATCCGATGGGCACAGGAATGGGCGCAAAACCAATTTGCAACACAGACGTGTTCTGTTTCGCTCCGCCAGATACTCCCGCCGATTCTTTACCGCCTGGAGTCCTGCATCCTCGCCGCGTGATGAAGGGCGTTGTTGCCGGAGTTCGTGACTACGGAAACCGAATGGGAATCCCAACGGTTAACGGCGCGGTCTACTTTGACAAGCGATATCTGGGCAACCCGCTTGTTTACTGTGGCAATGTGGGAATCATCCCTGTTGGAATGGAAGACAAAGAGGTCAAACCGGGCGACCTGATTGTGGCACTGGGTGGGCGTACGGGGCGAGACGGTATCCACGGCGCGACGTTCAGTTCTGCGGAACTAACGAGCGAGTCAGAGTCGCTTTCAGGTGGTGCTGTTCAGATAGGCAATGCGATCACAGAAAAAATGGTGTTGGATGTGATGATCCAAGCCAGAGATCGCGGACTGTATAACGCTGTTACCGACTGCGGAGCGGGCGGTTTCTCCAGTGCCGTTGGCGAAATGGGCGAAGATGTTGGCGCCGAAGTCTGGCTAGAGAAAGCTCCGCTGAAGTACGACGGACTCACGTACACAGAGATCTGGATTTCCGAAGCTCAAGAACGAATGGTCTTTTCTGTTCCACAAGAATCCTGGGATGAATTCAGAACGTTGTGCGAAAGCGAAGGCGTCGAAGCGGCTGCGATCGGTCAGTTCACGCCAACGGGTCGCCTGCTGCTGACCTTTCACGGCGAAACTGTTGGCGACGTGTCGATGAAGTTCTTGCATGATGGTCGCCCGCCGGTCATCCGCGATGCCGTCTACCATCCACCGGCTACCAAGCCGATGACGGTCCCAGCGATGACGCCGGAGCAACACAATCAATCGCTTGTTGCCATTATGGGCAGCTACAATGTGGCCAGTAAACATTGGGTGATTCGTCAGTACGACCATGAAGTCCAGGCCGGTAGCGTGGTCAAGCCTTTGGTGGGACCGCTGTGTGATGGACCAGGTGATGCGGCGGTTGTGCGACCATTGATGGACAGTCGCAAAGGATTAGTGATTTCGTGTGGCATGAATCCTCACTATGGCGACTTTGACCCGTATCACATGGCGGCTTCGGCGATTGACGAGGCGATGCGGAATGCGGTTGCCGTTGGCGCAGACCCAAGCAAGATTGCGATTTTGGATAACTTCTGTTGGGGATATACCGACCGGGCTGAAACCTTGGGTTCGTTGGTCCGCGCAGCAATCGCATGCCAAGACTTGGCGATCGAATTTGGCACTCCGTTCATTAGTGGCAAAGACAGCTTGAACAACGAATTCAGTTACTTTCACGAATCGGGTGAGAAAGAAACGATTTCGATTCCGTCCACGTTGTTGATCAGTGCGATGGGGCAGATCGAAGACGTCGGAAAAGCGATCACGATGGACGCAAAGAAAGTCGGCAATCTTGTGTATCTTGTTGGCGAAACGAAGCGTGAGCTGGGTGGGTCCCACTTTGGATTGGTCAATGAGCTGGTTGATGGCGATGTCCCCAAAGTTGTCGCGCCGGTAGCCAAAGCAACATTCGAAACGCTTCACCGCGCTATCGATCAAGGGCTGGTTCGTTCCTGCCACGACCTGAGCGAAGGCGGACTGGCTGTTGCCGCGACAGAAATGGCAATGGCCGGCGGACTGGGCATGCAACTGGACATCACAGAGGTCGCAGCAGAAGAATTGAGTGCCACAGAGACGCTATTTAGCGAATCAAACACCCGGTTTTTGCTTGAAATCACCGCAGATAATGCCGCAGAGCTGGAAAGCCTGTTTAGTAACACAAAAGTCAAACTACTTAGGCTAGGGACGATTACCGATCTTGGGCAGGTTCAGGTAAACTGTGGTGGTCAAGAAACCCTATCGGTTGATATCCAAGAAGCAAAACAAGCATGGCTATCGCCGCTTGACTGGTAACAACCTTCGACCAAGTTCGGCTGAGAAAGAAAAAGAACCCGCATGATCACTTCCAATCAACAGGCAACCTGGACGGTCGTCGTATCGCGCGGTCAGTCTCGAAATCCGGCCAAGCGGGAGTTGGAACAAAAGATCTCTGATGTCGCATCCACTTTGGATGGCGTCGACGTTGTGGTGGTTCCGCACCTGTACGACTTGCCAAAATCGAGTGAGTCATTCGAAAAGCTTATGGCGATCGAATCTGATTTGATTGTCGTTTCTTGGATCTATTCGCGAGCCGCTCACTGGGTTTTGGATCGCAATGGTATCCGTGGACAATTTGGTGAGGTGCTGTTGGGGGAAGACGATGAGTCAGATGAAGCCAACGATGACTCTGCCGAAGAAGAATCCGATGCACAGGCGATTGACCGGGTAACAGACATGTTCCCGCGGCCCGATCGTATGGTGCATTGCGTCGACCTCAAGACATCCAATCAGCCTGACGATTTTCTGAACGAAATTCGCAGAATCATTGGCGCTGAAATCGAGCCACCCTCCAGCTTGCCAATCGTTGGCGGGCAATTAGTCCAAGTTGACGAAACGACCTCACGACGTTGGTACCCCGTCATCGACTTTAGTCGGTGCACCAACTGCATGGAGTGCATCGACTTTTGCTTGTTCGGAGTATACGGAGTTGATGGTGCAGAGAGCATTTTGGTCGAACAGCCAGACAACTGTCGCAAGGGATGTCCGGCTTGCAGTCGGGTCTGCCCCGAGAATGCCATCATTTTTCCGCAGCACAAAGCGCCAGCAATTGCGGGTGCTCAAATTGATGGCGATGAAGGGTTCAAGATCGATTTGTCTCAGTTGTTTGGTGCGCCTGCGACAAACGAAGACCCGATCGCGACCGCCGCGCGCGAGCGTGATGAACAGTTACTTTTGACGGGTCGTGACGCAGTTGGCATCGATGATCAGCTGCGAAAACGGCAGGCCGATCGCAGCTCCGGGCCCAAGGATCAATTGGATAAATTGCTCGATTCGCTTGACGAATTTGACCTTTAACCAATCGCAAAAATTGGCCTGCATTCCGCCAATAGTTTCGGCAAAGTCGACCTACCTTGCCGTAGTTTTCAAGCTGCAGAAGAAGCATGATATGCGGTAAATATCTTCGGTCATGTATCCGATAGCTCAAAGGAGACCAGAACTATCGGAGACGACGGTGCCCGTACATAACCACATTGCCGCTACTGCAAAGAAACGAATCCTACTGGCTGCCGTCATCGGTGCGTTGGGAACCTGGGCTTCGGCACAGCAACCAAACGAACCCAGCGGGCAGAGTGCAAAATCCAGCCAACAAACCCGAGTCCAGGCGACTCCTGTTTCTTCGCCGACTGATGTACCAGTATCGAACGCAACGCAGCGGATTGGATCCGGTCAGGTTGAAGCTGACACAGCAGCTGGCCGACTTGGGCGATTTCGAATTTTCAGGCAACCTGTTGTCGATTCTGGACCTGAAGTGGCTGACGCGAGTAAGCTGCGGTTCCGCAAACCGATCATAAAAACGCAGCCCCACCAGCCGGTGTCGCCAAACTTGCCGCGACCGCCGCGAGAGGTGTTGGCTCCGGCTCGCGCAGTGCCCGTGGTACCTGGGCCGAAAAAATCCAGCACGATGAACAGTCGGCCAATGCCGTCGATTTTGAATCAAGGTAACGCCCCGGCAGTTCAGCCTAAGACGACAAACCAAGAATGGGTCGCGCGACATTCTTTGGACAAATCTGCTCCTCTTACCGACCCGTCGCAAGTCCAGGTGCAGCCCCCGGCAGCAGCACCGATGCCACAATTGCCTGGGAAAAAACGTCCTGCCATGCTGGACGCTCGGCCATCGCTACCTGCAATTGATGATGGCTGGCAGGTCATTGATCAGGCACCTGCAAAGCCAATTGAGAAAGTTGAAGAAATCATCGTTCTGGGAGGCCCCCAGTCAGAGAGTCGCCCATCGGTAACTTCACCATCAGAGCTCCAAGAGCCAGCAGACTTAGGCGATTTGTTGCCACCGCTGTCATCTGCAAATCAAGATGTTCCGCATGCCGATGTCCAAACACGCGACCAAGACGACGATGCGGCAACAAAGATCATGGAAAGGTTTTCGCCAAAGCCAGCAGCCACAGTCGAGAGCAAGTCGGACGAGGCGGACTCGCAACGTAGTGGACTTCGCGAATTGATGAGCAATGAATCGCTTTCGCTGGACGCGCCAAACAGTGATTCATCGGCGGATCTTGAGGAACCAGAGTCCAACCCTCGATTTGAACCGATTTACAAGGACGATCCAAGGTACACACGTTCAAAACGCATGTTGCCGAGCAAGGAAATCCAGAATCCACATCAGGACGCCACGCCTCAGATTGCGACTCCGCGACCAAAAGAACGAGTCAAAGTTCGGGAACCCGAACCCACTCGGCTTGACTATACCGGTTGGCCGCAAGAAGACATTCGCGTCATCTCTCAGGTAGCTCGTATGAAGGCTGGAATCGAACGAGTACTTCAGCGCCATTATGACCGACCTGAAATTGCAGATGGCCGAAGTAACTGGGGCATGATGCACGCCATCATGGTCTACGGTGGCGACACGCAGGTCCAAGTCGGACGCAAAACTCATAGCACGATCGGTTGGCTTGCTGGCAACAATATCTGCCGCGGTAAACGATTGCTGTTCAATGATCGTGGTGTGATCCGCGCACGAAGCGGCGTCGGACTGCAGGGACACCAAGCTCAATTCTTGGCAATTCTAGCGCTTAGTAGTGTGCCCGATAATTATCCATTGTACGCCGATGGTCGGAAATTCACCGTTCGTGATTTAGTGGAAACAGAGAAGGCAGAATGCCTTGCTGGCGAAGAGTTGACGTTTACACTCATTGCACTTTCGCATTATTTGGACACCGATGCAGTCTGGACCGCGAAAGACGGCCGGCAATGGAACATCCCCACCCTGATTCGCGAAGAATTGAAACAGCCAATCGTCGGTGCTGCCTGCGGTGGGACCCACCGCTTAATGGCTCATGCACATGCCTTGCGGAATCGGCGCTACGAAGGCAAACCGATTGACGGGCAATGGGCGCGAGCGGACAAGTTCACCAATGACTTTGTCGAATACGCCTATAGTCTTCAGAACCGCGACGGATCGATGAGCACAAGATGGCTGGAAGGCCGTGGCAATGACTCGGATGTCGATCGAAAGATCCAAACGACTGGGCATATTGTGGAATGGTTACTAACCGTCACGCCAGATTCGGAATTGCAGAATCGCCGGTTGGTTTCTGCGGTCCAGTATCTGCTATGGTCTGTCAGCAGTAATCCGCAAAGCAAAGACAAACAGGTTGGCCCCAAGGGGCACGCACTACGGTCTTTGGCGATGTACTACGAACGCGTCTTCAAGAACGGGCCAGCGTGGAAAAAGCAAACACGAGCGGCAAACTCTCGTATGACTTCCTTTCGCTAAGTCAAAATCTGATTGACCGGTATTGACCAAAGACTTTACCGCAGCGGCGTGCCGTTGGCGCAGGCTTGCGACGGATTCATGTCGCGGCCTAGGGTCGTCAATTCGAAGGGCCGGGCTACTTTTGGGGCAATCGCGTCTGTCGGAGAATTGCTATTTGGTCTAGAATCATAGCTCCTCCCACCTTTCGCGTTTCTGATGGCGACTCAACGGCTTACCAAACATAATCTAGCAATGCTGCAGATATCCTTGACGCTAGTCAAAGATATCGGAGCAGATGCTTTGTTAGTGTTGCTGGACGGTTCGACCGATTGGAAGCGAATCGCAGAACTCAAGCAAGATTCTGACTTCGAGAAATCGATCATTGTTGCCGTCGATTCACCGGAAGATCTGGAGGGGGCCGCCGAAGCAGGCCTCCAGCCTCTGGCGCTGAACAAAGAAAAGGCTCCCGTCCTGGAACGTCTACAGCACGCCTTGCTGGAATCAGCGGCTGATGAATTGATCAAGGTCAGTGGAGACGTGGTCGCGCTCTACAGTGGGTTTCAACAAGGACGCTTGGACTCATTGAGCCATTTGAAATTGGACGAGCGGATGCGTCGTTTGACCACGCGAGACCTGCAAATGCTGGAAAGCAGCGTTCCGCTAGAAACCATTCGCGCTGTGGTGGATCTGGCCGTCGAGATCGGCACCGAAGGCCGTGAGGGCAAACCGGTCGGGACACTGTTTGTCGTTGGCGATACACGCAAGGTGCTGGAACACTCCAACTCTAGCGGGCTGGATCCGTTTCGCGGGTACAATCGCAAACACCGTAATCTGCTGGAGGCTCGAGTTCGCGAGGATGTTAAAGAGATCGCGCAACTTGATGGAGCGTTTGTGGTGACATCCGACGGTGTTGTTGAACGCAGTCGGCAAATGCTGGAAGTGATGCACGAAGACCTAAAGATGTCAACGGGCCTCGGTTCACGACACTGGGCGGCCGCTGCGATCACACGACGCACAAAAGCAATTGCTGTTGTGGTCAGTCAATCAACCGGTAGCGTTCGGCTTTATCAAAACGGTTTCTTGATGATGCAAGTTGAACCGATGGATAAAGCCATCAAGTGGCAAGAATTGACCTTCAAGCCGCCAAAGTCCGACAAGGATGATTGAGCTCAAGACTAACCATTAGTCTTGAGAACAATCGGCTATCGTTGGCTATTGCCAGTGGTTATCGCGATGGTACTCACGCTTCTTTGGAAGTGCTGGCTTGCGAGCCCGAGTGCTGAGGGTTGCCTCATGAACGGGAACCATACGTTCAAACGAAACTCGCTCGGTCCTTGCTCGATCAATCGGGTTCGGTGCACGGGCTTCTTGCATGTATGATTCGCTGGCCCGAAAATCCGGCCGTTCCGACTGAATGAACTGACGCGTGAATGGCGAACGTAAATCAGCAGGAGCTTCAATCGGTTGCAGTGGTTGTTGCCTGTTCACTTCCGGACTGTTCGTATTCACGTCACTGAAAACTCCACGCGGAAGTGGCTGCAGCGCGGTCTTGTCGACATTGTCAGCGTCCAAGCGTCTTTGTTTCCAGTAGGAATCGTTTGGCGTTGGATTGACATCCACTTCATCAATGTTTGGTCGCTGCGATTCCAGCCGCGGCTGTGGGACGGATTGAAAATCGCCCGCAGCACCTGGATTGCCAGTTAACGGCGCCGTGTTAGTGCCTGGTGCCGTCGATGGAATCGGAACAACACCTTGGTCACTTGGGGAGCTAATGCCGCCGACCTGTCCGATGACAGAACTCGTTGGTGGTCCAGCGAGCGGCATCGTATTCAGTGGGAAAGTATTAGCCAACGGTGCAGGGGCATAGTACTGTGGCGCTGCCGCCAGCGGTACAGTATTGCAACTGCCAAGTGGATTGGCAGGGGCGATTTGCTGTTGTGCAAACAGAGAATCGTAAGGTGTGCGTTGCAGTTGTTGAACATAAGAAGTACATGGGCGCTGAACGGTCACAGTTGTACCTAGGATGGGATCAACGCTTGTGACGGGCCGATAATAGGTGATCGGGGCACGATAGTACCGTGATCGATAGTTGGTACCCCAAAGTGACGCGAAGAATCGAGCCAATCCGCCAAAGCGAGGTTGCCGTTGCGGCTGTGTGAACAGCGGCGCGGCAATTGGTGTTGATGCGATCGGTGACAATGCGGTCACGGTTGCTGGACCCACAACTGGTGCGCGAAAGGTCGTCACGGGCGTTGTGATCGGGCCAAGCTGGGTTGGTGGAGGCGTCGCAGTTAGTGCTGTTCCGCCAATTTGCAATCCGGGCGCTTGAAAGTTGTTGGGATAAATGTTGCCGGTTCCGTAAAACGGATTCGAAGTAGCGTTACCAGCACCTCGAAGTCGCCGAGCAAGCGGAACGGTTTGGTTTCCGAGAACTGGACGGTAAGCCGTCGCAAACGGATTCGAGTTGCTGATCGGAATCCGGTAGCTAGTTTGGTTGACGGGAAGTCCCGTATAAACCGACGGGTTATCGTAAGCTGGCCGTTGAACTTGGAACGCACCGTTTTGCGCAGCCGCGTTGGCCGGACCTCCGGTCGCGAGTGGCGCAAACGTATTGGGCACCGCAACTGCAGGCGTGTATCCTGCGACGTAAGGCGTCGTTGTGCGTCCGTAAAGTAGATCGCCATATCCGCCCGCGTCGCAGTTGGTAGACGAAGCAATTGCCGCCACAGCGGTAAGTACAAATAGGAACAGTCGACTATTCATCCACGAGAATCCCGTGTTGAGGAGTGTTGTCGGAACCTATCACGACAAAAAATGATGGGGTCCATGGGTAATTGACGCCTCAACTCGCCATTGGTCAACGATTCTTGAGGAAACTTAAAACGAATGAAACTCGTTTCCCCTCAGGATGGTCGGGCCGTAACGATTACATCGACTTTGAGTTCGCTGGTCAGACACGTGGTTGTGAAACACGGATCAGAAAAGCCAGCAATGCCCCCATCGCTAAAAAGGCATCTGTAACCAACACTGCCCAGCTCAGTTGATTCGCAAATGAGTTTTCGTAGGCTGGACCAAGTAAACGCAATTGCCGGAACTTCGGACGCAAGCAACATGATCATTCGTCGCATAACATTGGCGGCACAAGGCAGGCGTTTGCGCTGTTCCGGCAGCAATGCGTCCTCGGTCCTGCCTACTGAGTCGCAAATGTGTCTTCGTAGGCCGGACCAAGCAAACCCAATCGCCGGAACTTCGCACGCAAGTAACATGATCATTCGTGCCATAGTCTTGGCGGCACAGTGGAGCCGTTTGCGCTGTTCCGGCAACAATGCATCCTCGGTCCAGCCTACTGATTCGCAAATGAGTTTTCGTAGGCTGGACCAAGTAAACGCAATTGCCGGAACTTCGGACGCAAGCAACATGATCATTCGTCGCATAACATTGGCGGCACAAGGCAGGCGTTTGCGCTGTTCCGGCAGCAATGCGTCCTCGGTCCTGCCTACTGAGTCGCAAATGTGTCTTCGTAGGCCGGACCAAGCAAACCCAATCGCCGGAACTTCGCACGCAAGTAACATGATCATTCGTGCCATAGTCTTGGCGGCACAGTGGAGCCGTTTGCGCTGTTCCGGCAACAATGCGTCCTCGGTCCGCCCTACACACCATCCTCAGTGCTCTTCGTTGATTCGCAAATGAGTCCCTTCACAAATTGCCGCCACAGCTGCTTTCAAATCATCCGAGCGACTGCTAGCGACGGTGAACTTTACCGTGAGAGTATTGAAGGACTTCAGAGTCTGTTGCACGTCCACACATTGCAACTGGATGCCTTCGTCTAACGGTAATTCACAATCATTCAGACAGACGGACGCATGCTGGACATTGTCAAAACACAAGTCGATACCGGTAGATGAATTGTCGATACCTGACGGCCGATTGAAACTGCGCGAGATTGTCAGCTGGGAGATCTGCGATGCACAGCAATCATCAATCAGCAGATCAATCGACTCACGAGATTTCAGTTTCCCGGTGGTTTGATCAGCCTCGAAAAGCCAAGGGTATCGCAAGTTGATTCGATGGAAACTCAATTGCTAAGCCTTCATTCATGCTGCAATAAAAAAACCGAGCCAACAAATATACTGGCTCGGTTTCAGTTGGACTACCAATGAAACGGTTCGCGGTTACGAACTCAATTTGTCGCCACGAGCGTGCCGTGCAAGCGTATCTTGGTACTTCTTCTTGCCTTCTTCGACGCTCTTACGAATCGCCTTGGTGCTCTCTTCAGATTCTTTACGCAGTTCTGCGATCATCTCAAGCGATTCGATTTGGAAACCCGTGATCGCATCAACAAGCTTCTGGACCGACTCGGGATTGATCGTACTGCCATAACCAGCTTTCAATGCTGCTCGTTCCAGTTCACGGCCCAGAGTTGCGACATCCTCGAGTCCTTTGTTGACACCCGCCTTCATCGCTTCAGTAGCCTGGGTGACTTCGTGCAAACCATGTTGGCTGGTGTAGACCGTTCCCAGAATGGTGAACACGTGTTCGTTAGTTGTGAAGAACGTAACGGCACGGCGAAAGACACGTTCTTTCACATCGTGGGTCTGCTTGAGTTTGGTGATCAACGTTTCGCCAACGTCGTACCCAATTTCCAAGTTCTCGCAAATGTCTTTCAACAACTGATAAGTCTTATCTTCTTCCTCATACTTTTGGCGAGCTTCATCGCGGGCCAGTTCCAGCACACTCTTGCCGCCCTCGTCTTCACCCTTGTAGTTATCCAGTGCGTCTTGGGCAGTCGACAAACCATCTTTGGCCTGCTCCAAGATTGGAGCGTGCAAATCCAGTAGTTCACGCCCAAGCACCTCTGCTTCCTTGAGGGCAAAACGAAAATCGATGTAACCATCCATGATGGCACGCTCGCTCACCAACGCTTCCTTGGTGTCCTTTGCAACATCGCCATAGATCTCGACGATTTTCTCGAAACGATCCGATGGGCTTCCACGACGAATTTTCATCCACCAGTTGGACAGTTTCTCTGTGCCGCTGATGCGACCATCATCCAGCTGAGCGATCAGGTTCTTGCTGTCTTCGCGAACAGAGTCAAACATCTGGGTAATCTCCATATAGCGATTACCAACTTGGATGCTTTCGACGTTCTCGCGAACCAACGCGTTGAAGGAACTCATGTGCTTGATCACATCTGCGATCGCCAGCACCCGGTCTTCATCCAGGTGTTTTACATTCTCCAAGAGAGCGATCAATTCTTGGGGAGCCGTGTTTTGGCCTTTTGACCCAAACTTCTTAAGTACATCCAGCGCACTGTCCAAGTACTTGCGCATCGACTTGGGGTCACGTTGTGGCTTAGCAGTAGCTTGTTCTGGCGCTTGTGCTTGTTGTTGCGACATGCGTTGAATACTCCAATAGGTAACTTGTCCGAACTTGTCTAAATTCGACGGTTGTGAACGATGCTTGTCGCCTTAAGATTAGCGCTTTTGATCGTCGAGAGCAATCGTGCGTGAAGCATGTTTGTACTAGTTTCTCGCCACAAAACGGGGTTTTTAGTGCCTGTTACAGCAGCAATTTTGTTTGCGCTCTCTCCGCAAACGGCGTGAATTGCATAAGATAGACGGACTTAACAGATATCAGGTTGGAATCTATGGCAAACGCTCAGCAAACTCAATCAGCACGCAATCGCAACATCAAGCTTCCTGGACAAGAGCTTTCACTGGAGGAGACTTTGCGGGTTATGGACGTCGCGCGGGAACTGCGTGACCAACGGCAAACCGCGGAAAAGATGTTTGAACGCGAGGGTGTTCGTGCTCAATTGCGCGATAAACTCGTGCGGCAGGCCCGTGTCTTGAACGAGGATGTTACCGAAGGCGAGATCGATGCGGCGATTGACCAATACATGTCAACGCTACACCGATACCAAGATCCACCACGAGGATTCAAAAACTTCATGGCTCATTGCTGGGTTTGGCGGGACAAGATTCTATGGAGTCTTGCTGGTGTTACCGCTGCCGGCGTCGGCGCATGGTGGTTTTTCTCGTAACCGATCCATTCGTTTCAATTTGAAATCAAAGTTCCCTTCACAAGGTTTAGGATTCGATGCCACAGTCTGGCTCTGAAGTTCACCAGCAATTGATGGACGGCTACAAGATGGCCCAAACGCGACTCGAGGAGTTGCGCGATCACGTGAACGATGAAAAGCAAAAGCGAAATCAGCTGGATGACGAGCGGGGTGAAGCGTTAGTGAACCTGGCTGAGTTCTATTTGCCAGAATTGACCCAGGATGCAATCTACGAAACTTGGGCCGAAGTTCGTCCTGGTCTTAGTCAGCTGCTGTTGCAAAAACAAGATCATCGTTCGCGATTGGACCATGTGATCGGTGGCATGATTGACAAACGAGGTGCGAAGGAATCCGAGTTGCTAAAAGTGAACGAGGAATTGGACGCTGAAATTGAAGAACGCGATCGAATTGCCCATGAAGTCGAAAAACAATTGCGTGAAGATGCTGAGTTCGTACAGCTTTCTGATCGAGCTGCGATCGCTGAAGCGGCTTTGGAGCGAGCTGAATCGAATCTGGACGAGGTGGAACAGGACGCCGCCAAGAAGCTGCCAGCCTACGACAACAGCAAGCTCTTTCGATATCTACAAGATCGTGGATTCAATACTGATCAATACACCAAGCGTGGATTCAGCCGCCGGATGGACCGCATACTGGCTAAGTTCATTGGGTTCAAGCAAGCCAAGCGAGGCTACGATTTCTTGCGCGATACGCCTGAGCAAATGCGCAAAGTAATCGCGGAAGACCGTGAAGCGCTCGACACGGTGATGGACGAATTGGAACGTCGGCGGGATCAGGTCGCCAAACAACTGGGGCTGAACAATCAATTGGATTCTGTCCAACGCTTGGAGGCGCAGCGTGACACAGTCGTGGGGGAACTGGATGTCTTGTTAGCAGAATTCCAAGAGGTGCAAGAAGAACTGTTGGAACTGGAAGACACACGCGGGCCGTACTATCGAAAATCGATTGAACTTTTTCGCGAGATGCTGGAACGAGTGGACACACGGGACCTAGAACGTCGGGCAAAATCAACCGTTGATATCACCGACGATCAGATCGTTGCGCGTTTGCGAGGTGTCGAGGCTGCGGCTGAGGATTTGAATGATTTGGCTCGTGACCACCGCCATGCGATCAAAGACCAACAAAATTACGTGAAAGATTTTGGACGGCTGGTTCAGAAATTTCGTGCCGCTAGATTTGATTCAGGGCGTTCGCAATTCGCCGACAGCTTGGATTTACTAGAGACATTGGATCGTGCTCAACATTCGCATGACACACGGTATTGCTGGGAGAGAATCCGAAGCGCGCACCGCTGGGGACCGACGGTCATGGAACGCGTGACCGATGTGGCCACGCATCCGTTGACCCAAGTGTTAATCAATGCGATGGCCTACGCAGCTGCAGGACGTCGGCAATCTCACGCCCGCCGTGCAGGCGAACGACGCGCAAGATCGCGTCACTTTTCTGCTGATAGCAGCGGAGACTGGAGCGGCGACCGAAAGAAAAAACGCTATCGCGATTGATAAGAACCTGGTGGCTACGGACTCTGGCAGTTTTGTTGCTAGCCGCCGTTTTGTGGCGTTCGATTTCTGCGCAAATTAGCCGATGGCTAGACTTTTTTCAACTAGACTTACGAGACAATCGCCTTGTGAGCTAGCCACCAATGAAACGGAAATTAGTAGACCCGGTCTGTGATTTTTCAGAGACGAATACGCGTCGCAACTTGGCCGACGACAACAAATTGACGATTAGATTTCTGACAAGAAAGACAAATATGAAAAGAGTTAAAACCACAATCATTGCTTTGGCAGTCTGCATATTTGCATTAGCGCTGACTTCCTTGCCTGCTTCGGCCGATACGCGGCCGAATATCCTGATCTTTTACGTGGATGATCTTGGGTGGCAGGGTACCCAAATCAATGACGTGGATTCACCGTGCCCCTACGAAACACCGAATGTGGTCAAGCTGGCACAGCAGGGCATGAATTTTACTCAGGCGTATTCCGCCGCGCCAACTTGCGCGCCTTCGCGGGCCGGAATCATCACGGGCCAGCATCCCGGCAAGCTTCGGTATACCCACGTTTTGTTTGACCGGATCCCCGAAGGAAGGCCAACGCAAGAGTTCGTTGATCCGTATCTGGGCGCCCATCTTCAAATGGATGCGCTCACCTTGGCAACGGCAATGAAAGACAACGGGTATCACACAGGCCATGTCGGCAAATGGCACCTTGGTTTGAGTTCTTCTCTGTTCGGTTTTGACTATAGCTTTGAAGATCGCGGAGTTCACCGAAAGACGGCCGATCGAACCAAGGACTTTGCGACAGCCGATGATCGAAAGTATCCGCTGAGTGTGGAAAAGTATCCGCCGGTCAGTGACAAAAAGCCGGATGGGATTTCTTATCCCTACGATGGAGTCACCGAGTCCGCGATCAAATTCATGAAAGACAGCGATGATCAACCGTTCTTTCTTTACTTGGCTCACTGGATGGTCCATTGGCCAGCGATGACGCGCAACGGTGAACTGCTGGAATACTATTGCGATAAACTGGGCCAACCGTTTCCTCCCAAGAAAGGAGCTCAGTCGCTGAAAGGTCAGAACAATCCGTACTTCGCTTCGATGGTCAGCACGGTCGATTGGAGCTTGGGGCGGATCGTAGATTTTTTGGAAACGACGGACGATCCGCGAAACGAAGGCAAGAAGCTTATCGAAACGACTTATCTGTTTTTCACCTCGGACAATGGTGGAGCATTGAATCACGGAAAAGAAGTTCTGTCCGACAACACGCCGCTGAAATACGGAAAGTCACATGGCGAAGAGGGCGGCATTCGTGTCCCGATGGTGATTCGAGGTCCTGGGATTCCAAAGGGTTCGCAGTTTGATGGTTTGATCAACCAGCTTGACTACTTCCCGACGATCTTGAATTTGACTGGTTCAAAGATTGCGCCGGAAGCAAAAAAAGAGCTCAGCGGTTTGGATGTCACCCCCGTGCTTTTGAATGGTGCCCAGCAGATTGTGGATGCTCAGGGGGCGGCGCGAGAGAATCTGTTTTGGCATTTTCCGCATGGCCCGGAGTCGATGAAAGCCGGTCTTCGCGAAGGGGACTTTAAGCTGCTCAAGAATTTTAAAACCCGTGACTACAGCTTGTATCGTCTTTACAAAAACGGGAAGCGTGATGACCTGGAAGAAATAAAGGATCTGGCAACCGATCCCGAGTACAGCCCGGTCCTGAACCGGCTTTCAGAAAAGCTTGAACGTCATCTCGCAGAAAACAACGTCGAGGGCCCGTATCTTAACCCGGTGTTCAAAGGCAAGACGAAACCCTCCGCCGAAATCCAAAAGGTGGCGTTCACAGCCGCAAGCCGCCAAGCAAGCGTCCAGCTAAACAGTTCTGGACCTGCGATCGAGACCGCTTATGTGATTTATCGCAGCCCGCCGGGTGCAGAAGAGAAAGCGAAACGCGATAAGGAATCATTCGATGAGCGTCTTGGCATGAAGATACCCGCATCGATTGACGATTCGGGGAACTCGGTCAGCGCAGTCATTCCCAAAGGAATCGAAGCGTATTGCTTTTTGTTGATCGACAAAAACAACTATCAGACCTTCAGCGACATTCAGCTCGCTCGTTAGTCGATCCCGCTACACAGAACT
>CAYNNP010000088.1:21395-22950 GCA_964398215.1 uncultured Pirellulaceae bacterium
ATCGTTCTGGTGATGACGGATGACCAGGGCATGGGCGACTTGTCTTGCATGGGCAACCAGGTTTTGCGAACGCCCAACATCGATCGCTTTTACGAGATGTCAACGCGATTGACGGATTTTCAAGTCAGTCCGACGTGCGCTCCGACGCGAGCGGCGCTGATGAGCGGCCGCCCACCATTCAAAGTCGGTGTGACGCACACGATTTTGCAACGCGAACGAATGGCGCCCGATGTTTTCACGATGCCACAAGCGTTGCAGAGCGCGGGCTATCAGACGGGACTGTTTGGCAAATGGCATCTTGGCGATGAAGAAGCGTATCTTCCGCAGAACCGTGGATTCAATGAAGTTTTGATGCACGGGGCGGGCGGAATCGGACAAGTCGGCCTGGGAGATTTTCCTCCCAATGCAGACAACGTGTACTTTGACAACGTGCTGCTGCACAACGACACGATCGTCCAAACCAAAGGGTTCTGCACGGACGTTTTCTTTCAAGCGGCATTGGGATGGATCAAACAACAGAGTGAATCGGAGCATCCGTACTTTGCCTACGTGTCACTGAACGCACCGCATGCCCCGTTGATCGCGCCGGAAAAATACAAACGCCGGTTCCTTGATCTTGGTTATGACAAGGGAACGGCCGGGCGATATGGGATGATCGAAAACATTGACGACAACTTTGGATTGTTGATGGACAAGTTGCGGCAATGGGATCAGCTCAGCAACACCCTCGTTATCTTCATGACCGACAATGGGGCGACTCACCTAGGCGGCGAACTGAACGGCAAAAGGGTCCGGCATTTCAACGCGGGACTCAAGGGCGGCAAGAACTCGCCCAACGAAGGCGGCACGCATGTCCCGGCGTTTTGGTATTGGAAGGGAAAGCTTGGCGAAGGTGTTGATATCGACGCATTGACCGCTCACATCGATCTTTACAAAACGTTCAGCGAGCTAGCGGGCGCCGAGTTGCCCGGCGCGATGCAGACGCTTGATGGACGTTCGTTGTTGCCGCTGTTAAGTGATCCCGACAGCGATTGGCCCGATCGTGAACTGTTTATACATTGTGGTCGCTGGAAAGCAGGCCAGCGTGAAGAAGCAAAGTTTGCCAAGTGCGCCGTACGAACCGAACGATGGCGATGGGTCAACAATCAAACTCTTTACGAGATTCCGATTGATGCTGGGGAAAAAACGGACGTTTCGACGGCATACCCAAGTGAGATCCGGCGACTACAGTCCAAGTATGATCAGTGGTGGGCGTCTGCTGCAAAGTTGATGGTCAATGAAGGCCTGCCGCGTGTTGCCCCGGCCGACCAACCGTTTGCAATCCGCTACCGCAAACAGCGCGATGCAAAAGGTATCCCCCATTGGACACCTCCTGACTTCTAAGCTAAGTAATGCCGAAACAATCACTGTTGCGAGTCCTTCCGCGACCCAACGCCTCGTTTTACTACAAATAGAACTGATAATGACTCGTTATTTACAGCATGTAGGTCCGGTTCCTACCTTGTCTTTACCCACAACTACTTGGCCCAAAAGCTCGAAAGCACATGCTTATCCC
>CAYNNP010000089.1:0-11502 GCA_964398215.1 uncultured Pirellulaceae bacterium
CATCTAGCCGCCGAATGATCAGAGGCGCCGAGTGGATTCTCGTAAGTCGCGGCTCTGAAGATCGATTCGGAATTCAGTTTCGGGAACGAACTGACAAAGCGATCGCAGTGACGGTGAAAGCGATATCGTCTTGGCAGATTCAAATTTCCGATCAATCAATCGACCGAACACCAAAAAGCTGGCGCCAAGACTTTGTAAGCGCTCGATTGACTGATCTCGAAGTGCTATGTCGCCCTGATAATATTTCGCGTCATCTAAGCGGATGACCGTGTCGGCACCGACGATAAATGTTGCGTCACGAAACAGATTTGCTTTTTGATCGAACAAAGGCGTTCGTGTTAGCAACACATTTTCGCTTGCGTCAAATTGCTGAAGTCGCTTTCGAATGGTGGCTGAGCCGAGCGCGGGTTTGTCCACATTTTGAATTGAAATCTCGTAGTACACCGGTTCACCCAATCGTTTCGCAGCGATACCGGCCATTTGATGATGGCCATCATGTCGCGGATTGAAACTGCCAGGAAACACGACTTTGACAATTGAACCGCCGCCCCCAATCACATCGACTTTACCCTCGACCAGCCGACCGATCGCATCACTGTCGATACGCATTTCAATCGGCATCCAAAGGAGGCGTGGCTGGATTCGGCTGAAACCCGGTAGCATTATTTCCATCGTCATCAGAGTCGTCATCAGATTTTTCTGAGTCGACGGTTTCCGAGGCAGCGCTGCTGGAACTGAATTCACTTTCATCAAGTACACGATTGCGATCATTCAGCCAAATGGGAATGCACAACACCATCGCGCCGAAAGCCAGCAAAACTCTTGGGTCGCTGTTCTCGCTAGGCCATATCCAGGCGTTGTCGAGTTGGCGCCATAACGTGATTTGAATTGCCAGAACGACAGGTATTGAGATCGCGAACCGGGCGAGTGCATCTAAGTTTCGCGGCACGAATGGGCTGATCACCAAAGCGATTGCCGACGCCATCAGCGTGATCGCCAACGACGCCTGCCAGCCCACAGTGACCGCGGGGATCGCCAGGATGATGATCAAGTCGATTAGTTTTTTTGTGTCGCCACCCAACGGGTTCATTTTTGGATCAGCATTCGGGCACAGCCCTTTCGCCAGCGAGCGGGCCATAATCGCAGCGGCGACCAATCCAGTTATCACGCGCATCACAGCGTTCAAGTATTGGCCGTGGGGCCACCATTGATCGGGACGCGGTGACTTCCAATGGACGACCATGAACGTAGGCCATGCCAAAATTGGAATGATGACCGCGGCCAAGGAAAACACAACAACCTTGCTTGGCAACCGATGTTTGTCCCAGCGAATCAGGCCCATCGCCCAGCTACACGCAACGGCGACTGCATGAAATATCAACATCACAATGGTCGGCTGCGTGACCCGCGGTGCCCACAACGGGCCGCCATGTGAATGAATCATCCGATGAGGGAGAGCGAAATTGTAGAGTTCAAAAATCCCGATCGCAGCGAGGCTCGCTCCGACAAAAAATTCGACGATTGGATACCGTGGGCTAATCGGCAAGCGGCATGTTCGGCAGCGGCCGCCCAATGCCAGCCATCCCAACACGGGGATATTGTCGACAGAACGCAGGGTCGTTTCACAACGTGGGCAATGCGACCGGCCCGAAACCGACACACCGCGTGGCATCCGCCAGGCGACGACATTCAAGAAACTACCGATTGATGAACCAAACCAGAAAAGCCACAAAAAGATCGTGACGTCAATCAATCGATTCGTGAAAAGATCCGATAGTTGATAGAAGCCAGGGCGAAGCGATTGCATCCAGCCCACGCCAAATACATAGGCAAGGATCACTAAAACGATCCCGGTGATCGTCCCCCAGAAAGGTAGTCGCTTTCGAATTCTCCGAAGTATTCGCAATTTTGATTCCAAAGGAAAGGAGTGTACCGAGCAACAGTTTTGACTTTCTGCAAGCTTGCCGCAATCGGACCGACCCGAAGTTCTTGGCACTTAGACCGCTCCGCAGCTACGGAATCCTGGATGACGGCAAGCATTGAAACTCAAAATACGCTAAATTTATGCGATGTATCAATCGCTGTGCCTGTGTACCGGGAGATTCGTGGCCTTGGCAGAACCATCAAAATTCTTTGAAATTCAAACGCACGAATCGACGACCGAGGTGATACTGAGTTCAGCGGACTTTGTTAGCCGTCCGGTCATCAATGAAGCGGCAGACGATTTGATTTCGTTTGTAGATAAAAATAAACCGGCGCGTTTGGTGGTGAATTTTGAAAACGTGAAACAGATTTCTTCCGAGTTCATCACGGCCATGATCCGGCTGCGAGACCAAGTCGTAGGCAACGACGGACAGTTAAAATTCTCATTCATGTCAAAACAAGTTTTGCTGCCGTTCAAGATCACGAACTTGGCCGGCACGTTGTTTGAAATTCATGGCACTACGCCTAAAGCCATCAAAGCTTTCTAATTCATGCCGGACTCGCCGTACATTCTGATTGTCGATGATAGCCCTACGCAGCTCACGCAGTTGCGAATAGTGCTGGAAGAAGAGGGGCACGTTGTGCGCACTGCCGAAAATGGCAAGGCGGCAATCGAAGCAATCCAGAGCGATCAACCACTCTTGGTCGTCACCGACCTACAAATGCCCGAGATGAACGGTCTGGATCTTGTGGGCGAAATTAAGCAGAGGGCGCCATCGGTGCCTGTGATCTTGACGACCAGCCAAGGCAGTGAAGAAATCGCTGCCGAGGCGCTGCACAAGGGAGCGACCAGCTACGTCCCAAAACGTGACATGGCATCCATCTTGGCACCAACGGTACGGCAAGTGATTTCGATCGTTCAAGCCGAGCGTTCTCAAGCAGCAATTTCGCAGTACGCCGTTTCCAATCAGATCGAACTGGATATTGCCTCCGACGACAAACTCATTCCGGCGATCGTTTCCAGGCTAGAAAAGAATCTGATCGAGCTAAGCCTTTTCGATGAAGGCGAGCGGATGCAAATCGCAATGGCATTGGATGAAGCACTGACCAACGCCATTATCCACGGGAACTTGGAAGTCTCCTCCGAGCTTCGGCAGCTTGAGGATGGCCAGCAGTACATTGACAAAATCAACGAGCGCAAGTCCACGCTGCCGTATCAAGATCGGCGAGTCAAAGTTTGCATGACGGCCAATCGAGACGAAGTCACCTTTGTGATTACCGACGAGGGCCCAGGATTTGATCCCTCAAGTTTGCCGGATCCTACCGACCCAGAAAACCTGGAAAAAGCAGGCGGCCGCGGTTTGTTGCTGATCAACTCGTTCATGTGTGAAGTCAAACACAACAAAACGGGCAACGAAATCACGATGACAAAGCGCGCCAATTCCGATCGCTAGAGCTTTGATATCTGCACCTCATGAAGCCAGCCACAAAGTGGCAGAATTCGTTGACGGCTTGTTGATTTATTTGAGCCGTTAACGTCTGCCGCCAGCCCACGGTACCGCAACTTATCACCCCCGCGCATTCCGTGCCCGTTCCAAACATTCGACATCGATACGCTAACGAACACTCGCCGCGCCCGAGCGGCGACTACGTTTTGTATTGGATGACCGCGTTCCGTCGCACGCGTCACAACTTTGCGTTGGATCACGCCATTGACCGCGCGAGAGAATTCAACAAGCCGCTGCTGATATTCGAGCCGCTTCGAACAAGGTATTCGTGGGCAAGCGACCGGACGCATCGATTTGTCATCGAAGGCATGCGCGACAACCGGGCAGCAACCAGCACAAAGAATGTGACCTACTTTCCCTACGTCGAGCCAAAGCCGGGGGCGGGAACACCGCTGCTGCATCGATTGGCGAAACGCGCCTGCACCGTAGTCACAGACGACTTTCCATGTTTTTTTCTGCCCAACATGATTCGCGCCGTCCAAGAACGGTTGCCGGCACGACTGGAACTGATCGACAGCAACGGTTTGATTCCGATGCGGCTTCCCGAACGAACGTTTACCGTCGCGCACAGTTATCGCCGCTGGATGCAAAAGAACATTCTTTCTGCGATGGAGGATGTCCCAAAAGCCAACCCACTGTCGCGTCTGAATCTTCCCAAACTAGAAGGCGTGCCGGCAAAGATACTGCAACGTTGGCCGGTCGCTGATTTGGACGGGCTGTTGCAAACCGGTGGACTTGCGGCGTTCCCGATTGATCACAAAGTCAGCGTTTGCAGCGACATTCCCGGCGGGCAAGTTGAAGCTCGCCGAAGACTAAAAGCGTTTGCCGGAAAAACGATCAAGCTTTATGGCACCGACCGAAATCATCCTGACGAAAAGGTAACAACTGGCTTAAGTCCACATTTGCACTTTGGGCACATTTCGGCTCACGAAATCATCAACGCTGTGCTGGATTCTGAACAGTGGAATCCATCGATGTGCTCGGTGGCGAACGGCAAGAATCAAGGGTTTTGGAATACCAGCGAACCCGCCGAAGGATTCTTGGACCAGATGCTGACGTGGCGTGAAATGGGCTTCAACAAATGTGTGCGTGAACCCGAAAGCTACGATCGATTCGAATCGCTGCCTGAGTGGGCACAATTGACCTTGAACCAGCATGCTGATGATCCGCGGCCTTCGATTTACGAGCTAGATCAGTTCGAGTCCGCAAGCACGCATGATGAACTTTGGAATGCTGCCCAGCGGGAGCTGGTTCAGACCGGCGGGATGCACAACTACATGAGAATGTTGTGGGGCAAAAAAATATTGCACTGGAGCGAAACGCCGCAGCAAGCGCTCGCCACCATGATTCACTTGAACAACAAATACGCTTTGGATGGTCGTGACCCAAATTCGTACAGCGGGATATTCTGGGTGCTAGGCCGTTACGACCGTGCTTGGGGCCCGAAACGCCCCGTGTTCGGCAGTATTCGGTACATGACCTGCGAAAGTGCGAGAAAGAAACTGAGACTCAAGAAGTACTTGGCAAGGTTTTCTGGGATGGCGGCCCAGCGTACAATTCCCGGTATCGAGCCTGATTGAGAGGTTTGGAAGATCTCGAATGATGCTTTTCGCTGGCAATCACGGCAAAAGGCCTTGCTACACCCGCTCTGGGTCGATAAATTCCCCGATCCGCCGGTGGCGCAGATTCGCGTTACGTGGCTCGCTAATTAAACACTACAAGCGCTAGAAATCGTCCTGTGGCTGCTCAACCAACTTTCATGGCCAAGCCCGGCCAAATCGAAAAACAATGGTTCATCACTGATGCAACCGACGAAGTGCTAGGCCGTTTGGCTGGCGATATCGCCGTCATTCTGATGGGCAAGCATCGTCCCCAATACACACCGCACGTTGATTGTGGTGACTTCGTGATTGTCACGAATGCCGAAAAGGTCGGCATGACGGGCAAGAAAATGGAAGACCGTCACTACACGTGGTACACAGGTTATCCAGGATTACGCCTGGAGAGCTACGGTGACCGCCAACAGCGTAAACCAGAAGATTTGATCTACCACGCGGTACGTCGAATGCTTCCCAAGAATAAACTTGCTCGTCAGATGATCAAGAAGCTGAAGATCTACAGCGGCTCGGACCATCCACACGCTGCTCAACAGCCAACCACGCTGGAACGAACCAGCAAGAAAATTGGCTGATTTAACCGCCTGAACGAATACAAAAAACTCTGAAGACAAATTGATCCATGGTTGCTGTCAAAAAAGACAAAATTAACGGCGATGCTCTAGGAACCGGACGACGCAAAAGCAGTGTTGCTCGAGTTCGTGTCCGCAGTGGCAGCGGTAAAATCACCATCAACAAGAAATCGTTGGCAGAGTACTTCGTTAACGACCAAGACCAACATGCAATCACCGAAACCTTGGCAGCGGCCGAATTAGCCGACAAGGTTGATGTATTGGTTCGCGTCAATGGTGGCGGAACGACCGGCCAAAGCGGTGCAGTACGGATGGGACTGGCGCGTGCGTTGGTTTGCTATGACGAAGCACTTCACGAAGTACTACGCGTTGGTGGCTACCTGACACGTGATTCACGAATGAAAGAGCGAAAGAAACCGGGTCTACGCGGTGCTCGCCGTGGGGTCCAGTTCAGCAAGCGTTAAGCTTCTTTTGGCCAGAAAATTCACGTCGACAACCTGCGTGACTGTGTTACAGTACGTAGGTTGTATAGTAGTCGACGGCCGGTGTTCGGCACGCCGTATGCACTGCTTCTAGTCAGTCGATGCTATGGTGCCAATTTGGCGGCTCTCTTAGGACATTGGAATTTTCACACAGAAAAGGTTTTGGTTTGGCAAAAGAAGAAGCTTTTGAAGTCGAGGGTACGGTCACCCAGGCTCTTGCAAACACTCGATTTCGGGTGCAATTAGAAACTGGCAACGAAGTGATGGCGCACGTTGCAGGACGCATGAGGAAACACTTCATACGTATCGTTCCAGGCGATAAAGTACGTGTTGAGCTGTCGCCCTATGATTTGACCAAGGGTCGTATCACGTACCGAGAAAGATAAACCGTCTGCAAATTCATCAAATAATCCGTTGGATGATCAGACATTGCTGATCCCAACAATCTGAAATCGGCCTCTTTTGTCGATTTATAGGGCTAGGTTCGGGGAAAATCACCGAATTTCTTCAGGCCATCGACTGATTGACTTGCCCCCTTTGTACATTGGCCCGAAACTAATGGCCCCATGTCAGGGTAAACGAAGTGCAGCACCGCAAACCAATGCGATGCTGCAACAATCAAACCAAACTAATCGACCAGTTTGCTATGGCTACCACAAGCCAAATTGGACGGGTCACTCCGCACGCTAAACGTCTTGAAGGATGAATTTGCTGATGGGTATTTCAAAATTGTTCGGTCGCATCAGTGGCCTAGCCGCCGCCGCTGGCCTTGCATTCGCATTGCTAGTTGCTCCTGCGGCTTCCGCCCAGGAAAAACTCAGTATCGACAACGAACCGGTCATGGTTGTGACAGTTGCTTCGATTAATAAATTGATGCAAGACGTCAATTACTTGACAGGCGCTGCTGGCCAGCCAGGTGCTGGTGGAATGTTCCAGATGATGGCTGCAACATTCACACAAGGCATCGATACGACCAAGCCAATTGGCATGATGCTCGGAATGGTAAACGATACTCCCGCGCCACTCGTTTTCATTCCAACATCTGATGTTGGAACTGTCCTGGATCGCTTGAAGGCTCAGATCGGTCCCGTTGACAAACTCAATGACGGAACGCTCGTCATGTCGGTAGGCCCAAATACGATGTACATCCAACAAGCCGACGATTGGGCGGTCGCAGCACAAGCTCGAGACCACCTGAAGATGGCCCCAGCTGATCCATCTCTATTGTTTGAGGGAATGGGCAACAATTATGACATCGCACTGAAAATCAAAGTCCAGCAGATTCCAGTAGACATGCGGGACACGATCATTGGCCAAATGCGTCAAGGCTTTGAACAAGCGATGCAGCAGCAATCGGCAGAAGAAGCCGACGCCACACGTGAAATGGCTGAGTCATCCCTTGAGCAAATCGAGCAACTGATTCAAGACAGTGACGAGATTAGCTTTGGCTGGAATGTCGACCCAGAGTCCAAGAACATGGTCATGGATTTTGAGTTCCGCGCCGTGCCGGACTCCGACATGGCCGAAATGTACGCCGGCACCAAGGCGATTCCTTCACGCTTCGCTTCCGTTATTCGCTCCGATGCCGCCGCGTACTTGCATGCGGCAACATCCATTAGCGATAAAGCAATCGAGAGCGCTCGTGGAAGCATCGATTCGGCCATGAGTGCTGTACGAGGCACTATCGCTCAAGACGGTAACTTGTCAGAAGCCGATGCAGCCGAGATCAATACCTATATCGATCGTGTTATTGAAATCGCAGTCAGTTCGATGGAAGAAGGCAAGTCCGACTTTGGTGCAATGCTGATTGCCAGCGAGACAGACTTGCGCTTCGTTCTAGGCATGTTCGTTTCAGATGGAAACGAAGTCGCAACACTTGCACAAGACTTAGCCAAGAAAATAGAAGGTCAACCGAATGCCCCGACCTTCAAGTTCAACAATGGCAAGCACAATGGTGTAACCCTGCACCTAGTTGAATCAGAAGTACCAGCCAGCGAAGACGAAGCTCGCAAGATTTTTGGCGACACACTGCAGATCCACATTGGAACTGCGGACAATGCGGTATACATCGCTGGTGGCAAAGACGGGCTGAAAGAAATGAAGCAACTGATCGATGACGGACAGACCGATAACGGCACTGACCGTCCTTTGTCACAAGGCCGTTTCCAGTTGTTGCCAATCTTGAAGTTTGCACAATCGATCGATGATAACGATGCGGTCACTGCAATGATCAACGCGCTTTCTTCATCTCCTGATCCGGGTGAAATCATGGTTGTCTCAGAGCCAGTCGAACATGGCTCGAAAATCAGAATTACCGTCGGTGAAGGATTGATCAAGGCATTGGGCGCAGCCGGAGCTGCGGCTCAGAACGCTCAGTTCTAAAGCCAACGAATAACGGAACTTCCGTTTGCTGACCACGAAGCGATACAGGACAAGCCGTCCAGTATCGCTTTTTCTTTGGTGTATTCGCAAAGCACCTGTCAGGTTCGTCTTGACGAAAAACAGCAATCAAAGCCATAAAAAAGCAAAGAAATGCAGTCCGCTGGCGAATCCACGGGCTCTGATATTGAATGCCGAAGGTCCCTGAGAAAACACTGAATTCACCGTGATCCTAAAAAAACTCATCGTCTGCTCCGCTGTGGCATGTACTTCACTGGGAGGCTACGCCTATTTCTCCAAAGATAAAGGCCCCACGACAACGCAGACGGCAACCGAGATCGACGCCAACGATGGCGCGACTTCAGGTTCAACAATGAGCGACGTCATTGAACTAGCAGTGGCTTCTCGCAAGAAGATGTCTGAATCACTTCACAATTACACAGCACGGTTTGTTAAACAGGAAGCAGACGATAATGGAGTCGTCGGCGAAGAGGGCGAGATCTTCATGAAAGTCCAAACTCGGCTGGGCAATGAAAATGACGACGGCGCCATGCGAGTCTATCTGCGATTTGAAAGGCCAGGTAACGTGAAGGGACGCGAGGTCATCTGGGGTGAAGACATCTATGGTGGCAGGATGCAAGTCAAAGAAGCTGGAATGCTGGGCATGATGACACTGTCTTTGGATCCAACTGGCCCGATTGCGATGATGGGCCAACGTTATCCGATCAGCGAAATCGGACTCGTTCGGCTGACAGAAAAACTGATTGAGCGCGGCCAGAAAGATGTTGACGACCCGAATGTCACCGTGATGATTTCCAAGAACCAAACGATTGGAGATTTGGCTGTCGATTTGATCCAAGTCAAACGCGCGAAACCATCGAATGTCGAAGACGATTTTTCCTTGGCAGAAATCGCCTTTGACCCCAAGGAGATGTTGATCGTTCGATACCGAAGTTTCGGTTGGCCTGCCGACGGGGATGAAGAACTGCCACTGCAGGAATCGTACACCTACTTCGACGTGAAAGCGAACACCGATCTTTCCGACAAGGACTTTGATACAACGAATTCAGAGTATTCGTTCCCGTAGCCACGTCGCTTTCTGGATCCAGCCACGTCGCTGTCGATTGCAAGTACAATGCCGACTTGAAACGCAACGTACTCTTTTCACTGCATTCGAATGCGACACACTATCCTTCATGTATTGCTGTTTGCTCTTGTCTGCGTCTCTGCCAAAGCTGAGCAAACGAATATCGTTTTGCTGATGGGCGACGACCATGGCTGGGAAGAAACGGGATACAACGATCATCCGTTTTTGCAAACGCCTGTCTTAGACGAAATGGCAAAGAGCTGTTTACGACTGGATCGTTTCTATGCGGCTCACCCGTCTTGTTCGCCAACACGTGGAAGCGTGATGACGGGGCGACATCCAAACCGCTATGGAACGTTTGCACCAAACTGGTCGATTCGGCCACAAGAAATCACAATCGCTCATCTGCTGAATCGAGCAGGCTATCAATGCGGGCACTTTGGCAAATGGCATCTTGGCCCCGTCAAAGCGTATTCGCCAACCAACCCTGGCGTGATGGGATTTCATGAGTGGCTTTCGCACGACAATTTCTTTGAACTGAACCCGCAGTTTTCACGCAATGGCGGTCCACCCGAAAAATTCCAGGGCGAGAGTTCAGAAATCCTGATCGATCAGACAATTCAATTCATCGACAAAGCGATCAAGAACGACAAACCTTTCTTTACCGTTGTCTGGTTTGGGTCACCACATCAACCCTACAGCGGACTCGACAAGGACTTGGCGCTGTACGACGACCTGCCACAGAAATATGCCAACAAGAAAGTGAAGGTGACATCCAACGAAACGGGAAATCAGACCAAGCGGCCACTCCGCGATGTGCTGCGCGAACGCTACGCAGAAATCACAGCGATGGATCGTTCGATTGGAACTCTACGCACAGCACTCAAGCAACGTGGCGTCAAAGACAAGACACTGATCTGGTACTGCGGCGACAACGGCACTCCGGCCGATGGCCAGGCGGAACCACCGCTGCGAGGAGCCAAGGGGCAGATGTACGAAGGCGGCATCCGAGTTCCAGGTTTGATCGAGTGGCCAGAGCGGATCGCTAAACCAAGAACCAGCGATTTGATTTCGGCCACTACCGACATGCTGCCAACATTGTGCTCGGTCGCCAAAATTCCGCTTCCCGATCGCACGCTTGATGGCGTCGACCTATTGCCACTGATTGATGGCGAAATCAATGAAAGGCCCAAGCCTCTTTTCTTTTGGTCCTATGGCGGAACCACTCCAGCGAATGCCAAGCCGTGGATCGAGCCCGAGCTGCAAGTAGGCACAACGCCGCTTGTCAAACTGATGAACGGAAAACCAACGCGTACGTTTCGCAATTTCCATCAGTCCACTATCGGTCAAGACGACTTTAGAGGCTCACGTGTTGCCATGTCCAATCAGTACAAACTGGTTATCACCGGCAGGGGCGACAAGGAGAAACACCAACTCTTTGAGCTGAAAGTAGATCCTGCTGAAACGAATGATCTGTCGCAAACGAAACCAGCCGTAACGCGTGCTATGCTCCAACAGCTTCGCCAGTGGCAAGAATCCGTGCTGGCAAGCCTGCAAGGCGGTGATTACCAATAGCTGCGATCCAGACTGACTTTTAACATGGGTCCGATATCAACCAGAATCGCAAGACCTTGGATGCCAACCATCGCAGCAATCGCAAGCTGCGAACTCGCGTGAGTGATTTGGAGGACCAGGTTGGTGAACTGACACTGCTATGTCGTTCGCTGCTAACCGTTTTGCGAGAAAACGATTTGGTTCAGCCAGAACATCTGGACACCGTGCTGAAACGGTTGGACGCCGAAGACGGAGCCCTTGATGGCAAGATCACGGAATCTCGTAACGATGGTCCGGGAGATATTCAGGCGTGGTAGCAGTGGTGCTGCCACGATAAAGCGAAGAAAGTCGGCTTTACGCTGGCATTGTTGTCGTGCTGTG
>CAYNNP010000089.1:11602-22763 GCA_964398215.1 uncultured Pirellulaceae bacterium
TGCCACGATAAAGCGAAGAAAGTCGGCTTTACGCTGGCATTGTTGTCGTGCTGTGCATGCGGGTAAAGCGTTCGACAGCAATGACTTATGTGCAGTATTTTGATTCATAGATGCTGCATTGATAACGATTGGTCATTAGAATGGCAGGGGATTCTCCATCAGGCTTGGCGAGTCGCTAAAATAATCGACAGAGCGCAAACGACGCCGGAGATCCGCCTTGCCCCCATTCTCGAAACTCATCCTACCTGGGGCCATTCTATTTTGCCTCTTATCTGTCTCATGTTGCGCCGTTGGCCAGGATTTCGAGGCGACTCGACAACTGTTCCTGTCTGGCGAATATGAAGAGGCAGAAGCGTATTCGGCTAAACAAGTCGAAGAAGGAATTTGGAACGAACGTTGGCCGCGATTGCTGATCGATTGCCAACTGATCCAAGGAAAGTACGACGCGGCTTTGAAAACATACGAAGCAGCCAGCACTCGATATCCGACAAGCTTGACGTTGCGGATGCAAGGCTTGCGTACGATTCGTTTGAACAATTTGACTGATCGCGCCGATCAAGCGAGCGCTGAGATTGCGCAGCTCATGCAGACGTCGCCATCACGTTTTGCCAGTCGCGATAACTTGGTGGCGGCTGGACGGTATTACGCGGAACGGGGCGAAGACGCGCGACAAATCCTTGAACTGTACGATCGCGTGCGTGAAGCCGACAAGGAATTTTTGGAAGCCTACATTGCGACTGCAGAACTGGCGCTTTCCAAAGGCGATTCGAGAGTCGCAGCAAACACATTACAAGCCGCTGAAAAATTCGATGCAACGGATCCCCGTAGTGCTTTTATGCTCGCGAAGGCCTGGGCAGGTTCCGATTCGAGCAAAGCCGCCGAGGCGCTGGATCGCGCTTTAAAGTTGAATGAGCGGCACATTCCCAGTCTTTTGCTGACCGCAGAAAAACAGATTGATGGCGAGCAATACAAGGCAGCCGAAACGACGATCCAAAAGGTCCTGTCGATCAACGCACAGAACCAAGAAGCATTGGCGCTTTTGGCTGTGATCGCCCATCTACGTGGTGACTATGAGAACGAAGTTAAATTTCGCGAAAAGGCGCTGAAGACTTGGAGTCGTAATCCTGCGGTGGATCATTTGATCGGCAGGAAGCTTTCGCAGAAGTATCGCTTCAAGGAAGGTGCCGCCTATCAGCGCAAGGCGATCGAGTTCGATCCGACTTACACGCCCGCAAACTTTTACTTAGTCCAAGACCTTTTGCGGCTCGGCTTCGACGAGGTTGGATGGCAGCTTGCGCGGCAGGTCGCCAAAGATGATGAGTACAACGTCGTCGCGCACAACTTGCTGACTTTGTATGACCGCCTGAAAGAATTTAGCGAGCTGGAATCCGACGGGATCTTTGTTCGAATGGAGCCACGCGAGGCCCGCATTTATGGCAACGATGTTATTCAGTTGCTGACAGACGCTCGTGAGGTTTTGTGCAAAAAATACGACGTTCAGCCTGATGGTGCGATCGTTGTCGAGATCTTTCCTGAGCAGAAAGACTTTGCGATCCGTACGTTTGGTTTACCAGGTGGCGCGGGTTTCCTAGGTGTTTGTTTCGGCAAAGTCATCACGGCGAACAGCCCCGCGTCCCAAGGCGCCAGGCCCTCGAATTGGAAGAGCGTTCTGTGGCATGAGTTTTGTCACGTGGTGACGCTTGAAAAGACAAAGAACCGAATGCCTCGTTGGCTTAGTGAGGGAATCTCGGTCTATGAAGAACGTCTGCGTGACCCGTCATGGGGCGAAAACATGACCGCACAGTATCGGCAAATGCTGTTGGACAAAGATCTGACGCCGGTCAGTAACCTGAGCGCTGCGTTTCTCAGTCCGCCATCGCCGGTCCACTTGCAGTTTGCCTACTACGAATCGTCGCTCGTCGTCGAGTACTTAGTGGACAAGCACGGCATCGATGCAATGAAAGCGATTTTGTCGGATCTTGGTGATGGGATTCCGATCAACAATGCTTTGGAGAAAAACGTTGGCTCGATCGACAAGCTGGACGCACAGTTTGATGTGTATGCAAAGAAGATTGCCAACGAGTTTGCACCCGAATTGGATTGGGACCGAGAAGGTTTTCCGGAGCGTCCGAATATTGAAAATATGACGCAGTGGATCGCCGAACATCCAGACAATTACTGGGGGCTCAGTAGCATGGCTGCTGGTTTTGTTCGGGCGGAACAATTTGATCAAGCGCTGGAGCCGTTGGAGCGACTTGCAGAGTTGGATGCTGTGACTGGCGAGCGAGGCGGCCCACTGGAACAGTTGGCAGTTGTGTATCGCGAGTTGGAAAAGCCCGAGAAAGAAATCCAAACCTTGCGCCGCATCGTTTCACTTTCCAGTGATGCGTTGCCAGCTTTAACGAAATTGATCGACGCTGCAGAAGCTGAAAAAGATTGGAAGAACGTTCAGGTTTATGCCCAAAAGTTTCTCGCCATCAATCCATTGATCCCGAAAGGACACGCGGTCATCAGTCGATCTGCAAGAGAACTGGGCAAGCCGATGGTTGCTGCAAATTCGTTGCAGGCGATGCTGGAGATGAAGCCTTTTGATCCTGCCAAGCTGCATTTTGAAACCGCGGAAGCCTTCGAGGCAGCGGGCAACTTTGCGGGCGCAAAACATCATGTGATGGCCGCGTTGGAAGAGGCTCCACGGTATCGCGACGCTCATCGACTCTTGTTGAAACTTGCTTCATCAAAGAACGCACAAGATGCAAAAGCGGATGACGGCAACAGCAAGGCTGATCCTGACGTTAGCCAACGGATTCTTCCCGACATTTCGCCTCCTGCCGTAGCTGACACCCCCAAACAGAAGGGCGCAGAATGAATCGAAGGAGTCTTACGTTTTGCGGTTTGGTATTGTTATTGGCTGGCGGTGTCGTTTTTGCGCAGCGTTGGCAATGGGGTCGCGGCTTTGGTGGAATCACAACAGAAAGAGGTGGCGTCCCTGATTGGGAAGTGGATGAGGACTTTCCGGGCGACCTGTTTACGTTTGTAAGAATTCAATACGACTCCTACGGGTATCGCCAGGATGCTTGGCGTATTGATTATCGCGACAGTGATCTGAATTTCTCACTTCGGTTGTCACAGTTGACAACTCTGAATGTGAACCCCGAACCAATTGTGTTGCGACTGACCGACCCAAAGTTGATGGATTATCCGTTCATCTACATGGTTGAACCTGGCGGTTTGAGTTTTAGCGATGCCGAAGTCGCTGCGCTTCGCAAATATTGCTTGAACGGTGGGTTCTTGATGGTGGACGATTTCTGGGGCGACTATCAACTAGAAAATATGATGAAGGAACTGCGAAGAGTCTTTCCGGACCGCGATGCGTTTGAAGTACCGTTGTCTCACGAGATTTTTCACAATGTTTATGACATGAAAGAAAAGCCGCAGTGTCCTGCTGTTCAGCGCGGCCCGCAATATTACGGTGATCGTTTGGTCACATGGGATTGGTCTCGTGATGGTACCGACACGACAACGCCGCATTACAAAGCCGTTGTTGATGATGAAGATCGCATTATGGTTTTCGTTTGTCACAATACGGACTTCGGGGATGGCTGGGAGCGAGAAGGAAACAACACGTGGTACTTTGAAGAGTTCTCTGTTAAACGCGCCTATCCCATGGGCATCAATATCGTGACGTACGCCATGACCCATTAAGTAACGCCAAGCCGAAACCAAGACGTTGCCGAAAAGCTAAGCACAATACACCCTCATTGAATCGAGAAAAGAAACACCGCTGATGACTGACTCACTGACTGTTGAAGAAGAAGAACGTATCGTCCATCAAATTCGCGATGGTCGCGACAAGATCAAAGCCGAACTCTCGAAAGTGATTGTCGGCCAACACGAGGTGATCGAACAACTGTTGATCAGCTTGATGGCTGGCGGCCACTGTTTGATCACTGGTGCACCTGGATTGGCAAAGACTTTGTTGGTTCAGTCCGTTTCGCAAATCTTTCACTTGGATTTTCAACGGATCCAGTTCACGCCTGATTTGATGCCGGCGGACATCACCGGTACCGAGATATTGGAAGACGCTGGTGACGGTCGGCGAAGCATGAACTTTGTCAAAGGTCCCATATTCGCCAATGTGATCTTGGCGGATGAGATCAATCGTACGCCGCCCAAGACACAGGCGGCGCTGTTGGAAGCAATGCAAGAACATCAGGTGACAGCTGCTGGAAAACGGTTTCCGCTGCCTGAACCCTTCTTTGTTTTGGCGACTCAGAATCCAATCGAAATGGAAGGCACGTATCCACTGCCAGAAGCACAGTTGGATCGCTTCATGTTCAACGTCCTGATTGATTACTTGCCGCCCGAAGACGAATTGGCTGTCGTGATGCAAACGACGTCAAAGCAACCCGAGCCGATCCAGCCACTTTTTAACGGTCAAGACGTGCTTGGTTTTCATGAAGCCGTGCGCCGCGTACCGATCGCTGAAGAGGTTGCCAAGCAAGCGGTGGCTTTGGCGACAGCAACACGTCCCGGCCGTGAGGGGACTCCCGAATTCATTAACCAATGGGTCAGTTGGGGAGCAGGCTTGAGGGCAGCACAAACGCTTGTTTTGGGTGCAAAGGCGCGGGCGTTGTTGAAAGGAAATGCACATGTGCAGCATGAGGACGTTCGTGCTTTGGCCCATCCGACGCTCCGCCACCGCGTGCTGTTGAGCTACAAGGCGGAGGCTGAAGGGATCACGATCGAAGATGTGATTGATCGGTTGTTAACAGAAGTGTCGGCGTAGTCGAAATTCCAGCTCGCTCAGGAGATGTGAAATCTGGGTTTGCCAATTCCAAGTTTTGAATGACGACCCACCGCACCCAGTACACTTTTAGAATCCAAGAAGATACGTGTCAGATACCGCTCCAGATCCCGTAAGCACTCGCGAAGTTCATCCTTCCGCAAAAATTGATTCGCTGTCAATAATGCGAATCAAGAATCTGCAGCTGCGCGCGAAAACGGTGGTGGAAGGATTCTATAATGGTTTGCACCGCAGTCCTGTTCATGGATCGTCGGTCGAATTCAGCGAGTATCGACCGTATACCTATGGCGATGACTTACGCAGTTTGGATTGGAAACTGTTTGCCAGAAGCGATCGTTACTTTATCAAGAAGTTCGAGGACGAAACGAATCGCCGCTGCTACCTAGTGGTTGATCACAGCAAATCGATGGGCTTTGGATCGCTTGAGTATTCCAAGATCGAGTATGCTCGTACGCTGGCGGCAACGATTGCCCATTACCTTTCGTTACAACGTGACAGTGTCGGGCTCTTTACGTTTGACGAGGAAGTTGGTGATTTCATCAGCGCTCGAAATCGACCTGGTCACATGCATCAATTGTTGGTGTGCCTTTCGCGGCCAATCGCTGGCAAGGGAACAGACATTGATGCACCACTTCGGCAAGTGGCCAATCTTGTACGGCGACGAGGGCTTGTGATTCTGATTTCAGATCTGTTGGCGCCGATTGACACGCTGCAAACGAACCTTGCGTACCTGCGTTCGCGCGGGCATGAAGTCATGATACTGCGGACACTGGATCCATCGGAACTGGAGTTAAAGCTAGACGCACCCAGCATGGTGCAAGATATGGAATCGGGGCGAGAAATCTACTTGGACCCCGATGCGGCTCGCGAGCAGTACAAGCAAAACTTTGAAGAGCACGAGCGCCAGTTGAGCGAAATCTGCGATTCAATCGGCGTGGATTTTTATCCGATGGTCACTGATCAACCGCTGGACGACGCCTTGTTTTACGTCGTCGACTCGCAGCAGCGACGCAATCGTTCGTCTGCTCGAAGCGGAATGCTCGCTGGCGCAGCACGCTCTGGTGGAGGTGGCAAATGAGTGTCCTAGCTCCACTTTATTTTCTGGGCGCATTAGCGATTGGATTGCCGATCTTGTTTCACTTGATCCGGCGTCAACCGCGAGGCCAAGTGCAATTCAGTTCATTGATGTTTCTGCAGCAGACTCCTCCAAGGCTTACTCGGCGAAGTCGATTGGATAACTGGCTGTTGCTGTTGATTCGCGCGCTGGCACTGTTGCTGTTGATCCTCGCCTTCATGAGACCGTTTTTGCGCAGCAGCGTGAATTCTGAATCTGATGTTGCTAGGCGTTTGGTGATCGCTATCGACACCAGCGCAAGTATGCAGCGTGATGGGCTTTGGCAACAAGCAATTGACCAAGCACATGAAGTCATTGATGACTTGGCGGCTGGTGATGAACTGGCGATCGTTGCGTTTGACCGGAAACCAAAAGTGATTTTGAGTTTCGAGCAATCCGATGACTTAGACAACGAACAGATCGTTGCGACAGCCAAAGCCGCGTTGGCCGAATTGCAACCATCCTGGTTTGCGACTGACATTGGTCGCGCGACGGCTCTAGCAGCAGATCTGGCAGCAAGCCACGAATCCAGTGGATCTGCCGAAGGCGACGATTCACCTGAAAAGTATCTTGGATCCGCGAGCGTGATCTTGATTAGCGATATGCAGAGTGGTGCCAAAATCGAAAGTTTGCAAACCTATGCATGGCCCAAGGGGCTTTCGCTGGATGTTCGGCATCTCAAGGCACAACAGCGTACCAATGCATTTGCAAAAGTTTTGGTGCAGACGAATTCCAACAGCAGCGACGACGAGACCGGCGAAAGCGAATCTGCGCGTGACAAAGTTCGTGTTCGAGTGGAGAGTTCTTCGGATTCGCTAGAAACGAAATTTCGTGTTGGGTGGGCAAAAGCCGACGGTTCCGAATCGTTTGGGTTGCCAGTTCACGTGCCACCCGGAAGTTCACGCGTCATTCGGCTTCCAATTCCCGACGCGACAATCCAGTCGCTCGCTGTATCCGGGGATCAGGTTTCGTTTGACAACACCAACTACATTGTGTCGCCACAACCCGAAGCAAAACAGCTGTTGTATCTTGGAGAGCCAATTTCGACGGACACTCAGAAGCAACGCGAGCATCTATTCCACTACCTCAAGAACATCCCGCTCAATAACGCTAGGCGTGTTGTCACGACGTCATTGTCCCAAACATTCAAGGCAAGCGATTCGTTGAATCCGGATTCGACGCCGCTGGTGGTTGTTGGTGACAAACTGGACAGTGATGTTGCTGACAGCTTGAAGGAATACGTCGCCAGTGGTGGCCAAGTGCTGTTTGTTTTGGGGACACCTCAGCAAAGCGAATTGGCAACTGCAATTCAACGTGTCACCGACAGCAAACTCTCGATCACAGAAGCTAAGGTGAAGGACTACGCGATGCTGTCGGGAATCGATTTCAAGCATCCAGTGTTTGGCTCGATGTCGGACCCGCAGTTCAACGATTTTACAAAGATCCGTTTTTGGGCGCACCGCACACTCACCGAACTGGAAGATGACTTTCAGGTACTGGCGTCCTTTGATGATGGTGATCCAGCGCTGGTGGAAAAACACATTGGCAATGGAAAAGCCTGGATCTTGGCGACTGGATGGCAACCCTTGCAAAGTCAACTAGCGCTTTCTTCCAAGTTCATTCCGCTGATGTATGCATTTTTCGACGCAGCTAGCTTGAGTGCCAATGTTGCCTCCAACGACTTTCAAATTGGCGAAGACATAACTCTGAAAGTTGCAGACGACTCCAAACTCATGCTGCCCGATGGCCAGCAGGTTGCCGTCGAATCGCAAGCCGAACTGACTTCGTTGATAGATCAGCCAGGTGTTTATAGTTTGCTTAGCAACAATAAAGTCCGAACGTTCGCAGTCAATTTAGGCCATGCAGAAAGTCGCACAGGCCAATTGGATGACGGCGCTTTGGAACGATTTGGGATTGGTCTTCAGAAGACGTTATCGGCGGCAGAATTGGCGGCCAGCAACCGACAATTGCGCGACGTCGAACTTGAGAAACGCCAACGGATTTGGCAGTGGCTATTGGTCGTAGCACTCGTATTGCTAGGACTGGAAACTTTATTAGGTGGACGTTTGAGCCGATCAACGGCAGCGTCACCAGAGATTATTTCGTAACCGACTTGCGGAAATTGAAATGGATACCAAGCAGTTCAAAGACATCAGCAATCAAGACACTCCAGAATCGATTTTGCATCGACTGGAGCCGGTTGTGCAAAAGTTTCGGCAGACGCAGTTCCGATGGGTGCTGGTTGCGATTGTCGTTTTTGCGGCATTCATTGGTTATTCGATGATCGGTGCGGCAAGCAATGGCGAAATCAACGGCATGGGCTGTGCCATCGGTTTAGGCCTCGCTGCGTTGATCGCTGGCGTCATTGCGTACTTTCGGACCCGAGCAAGTTTCGTTGATCCTCTGTCTGTCGCAACGAAAGTCGAAGAAGCCTTTCCAAGTCTAGAGCAACGTTTGCTGACCGCTGTATCGCAAGACAAAGAAACGCCGCCAGCTAAGCTTGGTTTTTTGCAACGCGAGGTCATTCGTGAAACGCGTTTGCATTCGCGCAAAAACGACTGGACGAAAGCAGCACCCATTCAGCAGTGGTGGGCGTCCGGTATCGCTAGCCTTGTTGGATTGGTCGTGCTAGGTGTCGTGCTAGGAACCCTGGCTTTCACGCAGCCCGATTTGAACGCCAAACCGACGGCCGCTAGCCAGCAAAACGAAGAGGTCCTTTCCGATATAGAAATCACCGTGGTGCCCGGCAATGCCGAAGTCGAACGCGGGTCTAGCTTTGTCGTCACAGCACGATTCAATCGCGAAGTACCACCCGAAGCCACTTTGCTGCTTACGGATGCAAAGGGCCAGCAGAGACGTTTAAAGATGACGCAAAATCTGGATGACCCTGTACTCGGTGGGTTCCTTGCATCGGTCGATGGCCCGCTCACGTACCAGGTTCTTTCAGAAACGATTGATAGTGAGGAGTACGCCGTCAAAGTTTTCGAGCTGCCTAAAATGGTTCGTAGCGACGCGACTTTGGATTATCCAGAATACACAGAGTTGCCCCAGAAACACATCGAAGACACGGTTCGAGTGTCAGCCGTCCAAGGTACCGATGTGACATGGGAGTGTTTCTTGAACAAACAGATCGAGACCGCAAATTTAATCGCCAAAGATGGGTCTCGATTGCCGCTTGAATTGGATCCTGTAGGTGATGAATCAACGGTCAGAATGTCAACCAAGATGAAGCTTACCAAGACACAGAAATTCACTTTGGAATTGATTGACTCGGCTGGTCGCAAGAATAGGTTTCCGCCGGAATTGACCGCTCGTGTTTTGCCCAACAAACCTCCAAGTCTGAAACTCGTCAATGCGCGCGATCGCAGCGTGTCACCATTGGAAGAGATGGGTGTCGGCGCCGAAGTCAATGATGACTTTGGTGTGAACAAAATGGGCATTACGTACACGTTTGCTGACTTGGATCCAGCGGAGGTGGTGCTCAAGGAATCGATCAAACGTGGTGTAAAGACGAAAGTCGAACACATGGTCGAGTTCGAGGAATTAGCTGCACAGCCGGATCAGCTTTACACCTACTATTTTTGGGCAGAAGACTTTGGCCCTGATGGAGAACCCAGGCGTGTCGAAAGCGACATGTTCTTTGCAGAGGTTCGGCCTTTCGAAGAGATTTATCGCCAAGGTGAAGCGCCGGCCGGTGGTCAGCAGCCGTCACAGCAGCAACAGCAACAACAAGGACAGCAAAGCCAAAATGGGGAGAAAGCCGAGGAACTGGCGAATCTTCAAAAAGAAATCATCAACGCAACATGGAAACTGATTCGCGAAAACCGTGACAATGAAGTCGACCAGGCCTTCGTCGATAATGTGACCGTGGTCAAACAGTCACAAGAAGACGCGATCGCTCAACTAGAGGAAATGGCACAGGAACTTGACGACGAAGAGAGCAAGGCGATTGTCGATGCAGTACGCGACTCAATGATAGAGGCTGCCAGTGAGCTGGGCGATGCGGCGGAGGACAAGCGTGCTAGGCCGTTGAATTCAGCTCTTATAAGTGAAAAAGCGAGCTACGGTGGATTGCTTAAATTGCGAGCTCGTGAGTTTGAAATCGTTCGACAGCAACAACAGCAAAGCCAAAGTCAGTCTCGGAATGCTTCGGCGCAACAGCGGCAACAGCAGCTGGATCAATTGGAACTCAAACAAGATGAGAGCCGATATGAAGCTGAACAACAGGCAGAAGAACAGACCGAGCAAGAACAGGAAGAACGTGAAATTCGCCAAGTCCTGAACCGATTGCGTGAACTTGCCAAACGCCAAGAGGACTTGAATAAACAACTTGCCGAATTGCAGTCATCGCTAGAGCAAGCGGAGACAGAGCAAGAACGCGAAGAAATCAAACGACAACTGAAACGTTTGCGCGAACAGCAACAGGATCTGCTGCGAGAGACTGATGAACTGGGCGAACGAATGCAAGAACCTGAAAACCAGCAGGAGATGCAGGAGGCAAGCGAGCAACTGGAGCAGACACGCGAAAATGTCCGCAAAGCATCCGAGGCTCTTGAACAAGAGGACCCCTCGCAGGCACTGACAGCAGGACGCCGTGCCGAACGTGAGTTCGAGGAAATGAGAGACGAGTTTCGACAAAAGGCCGCTGGCCAATTCAACGAAGCTGTCAAAGAAATGCGTGCGTCCGCGCAAGAGCTTGATAAACGTGAAGAACAAATCGCAAAGGACATCGATGAACTTAACCAGCCAACCGAAAAGCAGCCTGGTTTGCGTGGCGAGAACAAGCGAGAAGAGATTCAAGAAGCGCTGGGACAACAACGCGAGGACTTGGAAAAACTGCTGGATCAAATGAAGCAGGCAGTGGAAGAAGCCGAAGAAGCTGAACCGCTGTTGGCGCAAAAATTGTACGACACGTTTCGTGAGACGCGGCAGAAACAGATTGATTCCAAATTGGATAGCGCCAATGAGTTGATCGAACGTGGCTACGACCAAGAAGCACGCGAATTCGAAGAATCAGCTGGCAAAGGAATCGGCGAATTGCGTGAAGGCTTGGAGGATGCCGCTGAATCGGTACTCGGAGATGAACAAGAGGCACTTCGTCGAGCTCTAGGAGAACTGGAGCAATTGTCGCGCGATTTGGACAACGAAATTGACCGCGAGGATCCAAACGCACGGTCAGACCAAGGTCAACCGGGTCAACAGCCCGGAGAGCAACCGGGTCAACAACCAGGCGAGCAACCGGG
>CAYNNP010000090.1:0-22750 GCA_964398215.1 uncultured Pirellulaceae bacterium
GGATATTCCAATCATCCGAGCACTGGCAATCGGTGACATCCTCGGATGCTATAAAACGCTCTGCGTTTGGATAGTCAATTGGATCTGGACAGGGTGTCTGTTTTTAGTCATTGAGCCGTTCCAGTTTGCAAAAAACTAGTACAATCGATGTCAGTTTTTCGTTTTTGGCTTCGTTAGCAAGGGCAATTCATGATCAATATTGAAACCAGCCGAGTCGCAAAATCGCGTGTCGTCACTTTCATTGCCGCCTTTGTCTTTGCGAGCAGCGTGTACGGTGATGGTAAAGTCATGCCTCCTCGCGACTACAAAGGATCGCTTGAGGAAATGGCGCAGGAAGCGATCATCATTTTCCATGCTGGGTCAGTCGGCAAAAACGCGACGGAGGATTTGATCCTGAAAATTCGAGTCGCGGGCGAGGCCCAGAACTTTGCTTGGATCATCCCATTTCCCAACGAACCCAAGGTCAGCAAGGAAGACGATAGGCTTTTCAAAGAATTGTTTGACTATGTCCAAGCAAAAAAGAAGCGGCCAAAGTCGGAATTCCAGTCCAAGGACGCTTTGAGCGTTGGAAACGGTGCAGATGCGGTAAAAGTTCTTTCGCGAAAAATCGTTGGTGACTTTGACATTGCCGTTGTCCAAGAGAACAAGGCAGGAGCGTTGAACCAGTGGTTGGAAAAGGAAGGATTTCAGACGCTGGAAAACGCTGAGGACGTGCTCGATTTTTATCGTAACAAACAGTATGTCTATGCCTGTGTGAAAGTCTCTGCTGAAGCGTTAGAGTCTGAAAAGGAGATCGAATCGTCACCACTACGGTTTCGTTTCGACACGGGTGGTCGCGACGGCATCTTCTTTCCCATGAAATTGACCGGTCTGCAAGAAGCCAATTTCGATGTCAACTTGTACGTGTTCTTCTCGGCCTGGTTGAATGACAATCTGAATAAATTCGGGTACATGCACCGAGGGTTCAAGCGAGTTTTCCGCGACTATGATTCTCCACAATGCGAATCGAACGCTGGCAAATCATATTCATTGCCTTCCCAAGACCCGTATCTGAAATCCTACGCACATAAATTTCCAACCGTTACAAAACTCTTGCAAAAACTCTACCCTGGCCAAAAGTATTACTTAACGAACATCAGTGCTCGTAACTTGGACCCTCAGGACGTGCGCGAATGGTCTGACGATTTGTGGATGTTTCCTTTTTATACGGATCGTTCGATGGTTCCCTTTGATGTGCGTGGAAATGGGCCAGCAGCGACGGCGTGGCCAAATGAATTGGGCGTGAACAACAGAGATGCTCGATCAATCGCCGACAACGGAAGTATGTCACGAAACCTTGTGCTTCCGATCGTGATTGTTTTTTCATTGATCGTGATAGTGCTTGGGCTCGTCTTTGTCCGCCGGAAGTCGGCAAAACGGATTGCTGGATCCAGCTAGGCCGTTTCCAGTTCCTGTGTTCCTAACCCCGCCTCGCCATGAAGCCGATTTTGTCGTAACCTTTGCATCCAGCACGAGACACAACACACTGAGTCACCTGGATCGATGTCGCAAACAGAGCCTCCACCTTTCGTTTTTCCCGAAAACTGGAAACGACGTCATTTATTGGACTTGGAGAGCCTGAACGCCGACGAGATTGGCATTTTGTTGGACGTTGCCCAGCAAATGAAAGAGGCGACGGACGGTTGCAGGCGAAAGATCCAGTTGCTGAGCGGAAAAACGTGCGCAAACTTGTTTTTTGAAAACAGTACTCGAACTCGCAATAGTTTTTCGCTCGCAGCCAAACGTCTGGGTGCTGACACCGTCGAGTTTGGAAGTAAAGGCAGCAGCGTTTCGAAAGGCGAAACGTTAATCGATACGGCAAAAACGATCGAAGCGATGGGTGTCGATTGGGTTGTAACAAGACATGCGACCCCGGGCACACCGCATTTGTTGTCACGGGAACTTGGCTGTCCAATCATCAACGCGGGTGATGGACCACACGAGCATCCAACCCAAGGCCTGTTGGATATGCTAACGATCCGGCAACATCGTGGTTCGCTTGAAGGGTTGACCGTTGCATTGGTTGGCGACATTGCCCACAGTCGAACAGCACGCAGCAACATTTGGGGGCTTCATAAGATGGGGGCTCACGTAATCATCTGCGGACCGCCTACGTTAGTCAGCCCGCGATGGACGGAGATTGGATTCGAAGTCGCTCATCACTTGGACGAAATTCTGCCACGCTGTGATGTCTTGAACCTGTTGCGCATTCAGTTCGAGAGACAAACCGCGCGGCCTTTCCCAAGTGTGCACGAGTACGCAGCTTTGTACGCCATGAATTCGGCCCGACTCGAGCGTGCCAAAGAGGATATTTTGATCATGGCCCCGGGACCGATCAACCGCGGCGTTGAGATCACGCCTGAAGTCGCTGATGGTCCTCATTCGGTGATCTTGGAACAAGTCAACAATGGAATCGCGGTTCGCATGGCAACGCTTTGGTTACTCGCGGAGGCGGATGAACGAGCATGAGTTCAATACTGATTGAAAATGGTCGAGTGATCGACCCAAGTCAAAAGCTTGACCAAACCGCGAACTTGCTGATCACCAATCAGTTGATCACAGGGATCAACCCAGTCGATACTGAAATTCCGGAAGGATGTCACAGGATTGATGCTACAGGCCTGATCGTCGCGCCCGGCTTGGTCGATCTGGGAGCGGAGCTCCGTGAGCCCGGGTTCGAGCAAGATGAAACGGTTTTGACAGGCGGTCGTGCGGCGCTGGCTGGTGGTTTCACAACGGTCTTGTGTACATCGAACACATCGCCGGTGATCGACACCCCCGGCGCTGTCGAATTTGTCCGGCAAAAAGCCGCCAAAGCAAGAATGGCACGGGTTCACGTGATCGCCTGTCTGAGCAAACAGCGCGAAGCCGACCAGATGGCTGAGTTGGGCTTGCTGGCTGAAGCCGGCGCGGTTGCGTTTAGTGATACTCCCAGCGCAATGCCAAACGATGCCCTGCTGAAGCGCGCGTTAGAGTACTGCCGCATGTTTGACATTCCGATCTTTGATCGTCCTCAAGTACCCGGCTTGGCGCTGGGCGGAGTGATGCACGAGGGTCAAGTTTCGTTGGTGCTTGGATTCAGAGGGCTACCAACCGAAGCCGAGGACCTGGCGGTTGCTCGTGACGTTCGTATTGCGGAAGCAACCTCTGGTCGCCTGCATGTTGGCCCAGTCAGCACGATGGGCGCTGTTGACATGATTCGCCGCGTGAAAGCCAGAGGGATCCAGGTCACGGCGTCAGTTTGTCCTCACAACCTTTGCCTGAACGACCAAAAGCTGCGTAACTTTGATGCGAGATTCAAGGTCCACCCACCACTGCGAAGTCCTCGCCATGTGGAGACACTCCGTGGTGCTGTTGCGGATGGCACGATCGACGCGATCCAGTCGGGCCACATGCCACGCAGTCGCGAAAAGAAGATTGCGGATCTAGATTTGGCCCCCTTCGGGCAAACCAGCTTAGAAACCACACTCGCAACCATCGTTACCTACCTGATCAATGAATCAGTAGTCGATTGGTCAACAGCGATCGATCGCCTATCCACGACGCCAGCTGCGATCGCAGGTGTTGCCGCTGGAACGCTTCGACCGGAATCACCGGCTGATGTGATCCTGGTCGACCCCACAAGAAAATGGACGGTTGATTCGACACGTTTCCATTCCAAATGTTTCAGTAGCACTTTGGAAGGCCATGAGCTAACGGGAGTCGTTACCCACGCAATCGTCGGCGGCGAAATCCGCCATCAAACGGACTGACTTGACAAAAGTCGCGAACGACAAGATTCGTTTTTAGCGTCGCGATACAGCGTGTGAATGAATCACTCTCCCACTGGGAGAGTCGGGCTCTCAGGCCCGGAGAGGGCCCGACTACCTTTGTCGGGCGCGTCAGTCTTATCCGATTCAAAGCGTTTTTCAATTCAGTCGGTCAAGAACGCCCAACGTACTTTGAAAAAGTGATTTACGCTGCTGGCTAACACTAATGATTCGTTCGGAAAGACGGCTTTGTGTTAAAGTAGCCATCGACATCGATTGCTATACACCTATCAAGAATCCGCCGCATGAACCGTTTACCAGCTGCATTGTTGATCCTTTGTTTCGCGTTCTGCGTCGCCTCGTTCACCAGAGCCGGCGCGGCCGAACCAACCAACATGATCTTATTCATCGCCGATGATGTTAGTTGGAACGACTATGGATGCTACGGAAACAAATTCGCACGAACACCCAACATTGATCAACTTGCCGACAACGGCGTTCGGTTTGACAACGCATTTTTAACTGCCAGCAGTTGCAGCCCTTCTCGTGCCAGCATCGTGACGGGGCGCTACCCACACAATAACGGCAAAGCAGCCGAATTGCATTTGCCCATCGCAGGGCACCTGGATTGGTTTCCTGAATTGATGCGGAAAAGTGGATACCACACCGTGTTGTCTGGAAAGAATCACATGAGTTCAACCAGCGGACGCGTGAAAGCATTCGACGCTGTTGATGGCGGTCGAATCAAAGGCAATTCTGGCGGGCACGCCAACTGGAGCAAGTTTGTTCGCGAACGTCCTCGGTCGAAGCCGTTCTTTTTTTGGTTTGCGGCCTATGACGCCCATCGTGGTTGGGACGCGGATAAGCAGTGGAACGAAAAAGAATATGGACCAGCACACACACCTGAAAACGTTTTCGTGCCACCATTCTTGGTTGACAATAAAAGCACACGACAGGATCTCGCGTCGTACTACAACGAAGTCACTCGATTTGATCATCACATCGGCTTGGTGGTCAACGAACTAAAGAAACAGAATGCGTTTGACGACACTTTGATCCTGGTGATGGCCGACAACGGCCGGCCTTTTCCGCGTGCCAAAACGCGGCTTCACGATTCTGGAATGAAAACGGCATTGGTTGCACATTGGCCAGCGGGTATCAAAAACAATGGGCCTTCAAGTAGCCTGGTTAGTGTGATCGACATTGCACCGACGGCGATGCAGATCGCTGGTTTGGAACCCGCACCAACAATGCAGGGTGTCAGCCTGTTGCCGTTGCTAAGCGGCGATGCCAAAAGTGTTCGGAGATACGCTTTCTCTGAACATAACTGGCACGATTACGAAGCTCATGGCCGTAGCGTTCGCGATGGAAAGTTTTTGTACATCAAGAACAATCGTCCAAATCAATCATGGCAAGGTCCAGCCGATTCGGTGCGGTCACCTTCACACAAAGATCTTTTGAATTCGAAATCAAAGGACACTCTAACTGCCGCGCAAACCGACGTTTTTCTAAACCCACGCCCTGCAGAAGAGTTTTATGCCTGGGACGATTCAAACCAAATGAAAAACTTGATTGGTGATCCCAAGTACGCTGCTGAAGCGAACCGACTGCGTGACTTGTTGAAGCAGTGGACCGTTGACACAGGCGACAGTGTCCCCGAAAAGATATCAGCCGACAGTTTCCATCGTGAAACTGGCGACCGAATCCACAAGAACGAATCGGCGTATCGATTCACAACGCCAGGCGAAGATACCGGTGCTGATCGAATCAACGCACCGGGACCACGCTAAACAGATCGTTTGAAGCATTCGAGTTTGATACTGGAAGTAGATTCATGAAAGCACCAAGAATCATTTCGATTGGTGAAGTGCTTTGGGATGTTTTTCCTGATCGAGAACGATTTGGCGGAGCGCCAGCCAACTTTGCTTGCCATGCCGCGATTGGCGGAGGCGATGTGATGATCCTGAGCGCCGTTGGCGACGATCCACATGGCCAGCAAGCGATCAAGATTCTTGAAGGCTATGGAATCGACACCCGATTGATACAGGTTGCTGGCGGCTTTGCGACAGGAACGGTTGAAGTCGCGTTGGACTCAAATGGAAAACCGACGTACACGATTACTGACAACGCGGCCTGGGACTCCGTTGGCTGGCAAGACGAACTGGCGGACTGTATCGGAGAGGCAGATGTTGTTTATTTTGGCACTCTGGCGCAGCGTGCAGAGCCTTCGTGTGGAACGATTCGCCGATGCTTGTCGGTCGCGCGCGATGCTGGAGTTCCTCGAGTCTGCGACATCAACTTGCGAGTTCCATTTTTTGATGCGGACGTCATTCGCACGTCCATCGAATTGGCCAGTGTTGTAAAACTGAGTGATGAAGAACTGTTCGACACCGCATCGGCTTTAGGGATCTCATCGAAGGACCACGAAGAATCTCTCCGCCAAATGGTTGGAAACCATTCGCTCGATCTTGCCGTCATGACTCGTGGCGCGGAAGGCGCGATGCTTGTTTCGTCATCCGGAGTCGTGCATCAACCCAGTGTGCCGACGGAGGTGCATGACACCGTGGGCGCCGGGGATGCGTTCACAGCGTCGTTTGTCCTTGGCATGCTAGCTGACATCGAACATCGCGAACTGTTAAAAGTGTCTTGCGAAGCAGCCTCGGTCGTATGTGGCATGTCAGGAGCGGTGCCGTCTTTGCCGATGGCAGCGAAACCAAACCGCAAGAAAAATGCTTGAACTCAGTGGCATTTTCCAGACATCTTTGAATTCGAGGATCAGTACCGACGGTCCAAATGCCACCCAGCGTTTGCTGTGAAGTACGCTAGTTGCAAATGCGTTGAACAATTGCCGATTGAAAAAGCACGAACGATGAAAACCAAACCCATTGCGCCCATTGCGATCTGCCTTTTTTTCCTGTGCCTGCACCCAGTGCTGTGTGCAGAGGAAACAAAAGCGGGCGCGGCCATGAACACCAAACCAAACATTATCCTTGTCATGGCAGACGATCAAGGCTGGGGAGATGTTGGATACAACGGTCATCCGTTTGTGCAAACGCCTGAACTTGATGCGATGGCCAGTGACGGTTTCGTGTTGGACCGTTTCTACGCTGCGGCTCCTGTTTGTTCGCCGACGCGCGCAAGTGTGATGACGGGGCGCACGCCGATACGAACGAAGGTTACCAACCACGGTCGCTACATGCGGCCTCATGAACAGACCATTGCAGAGTCGCTTAAAGAAGCCGGATACACCACTGGTATCTTTGGCAAAGTTCACTTGGGATCAGGCCAACCCGATTCGCCTTGCAATCCGAGCGGTATGGGTTTTGATGAATGGGTTATCGGGCTGAACTTTTTTGACAATGATCCCTACTTGAGCCGCAATGGAAAAATTGAACATCGCAAAGGGAAGGGTTCCGTATTGGCGATGGACGATGCACTTGCATTTTTGAACCGACATAGTGCCAGCAGCAGTCCGTTGTTCATGGTCGTTTGGTTTCCATCGCCACATGACCCACATCAAGAAGTGCCAGAGGGACCGCCGCTGTACGAGGGCAAGCAGCGTGCTGGGTACTATCGTGAAATCACACTGCTTGACCAACAAGTCGGGCGACTGCGGCGCGGGTTGCGGGAGATGGGCATCGCTGACAACACCATGGTTTGGTACTGCAGCGACAATGGAGGCTTGAACGCTGCAACGTCTGGTGGGCGCCAACGCAAAGGCAGTATCTACGAAGGCGGTCTACGAGTCCCTGGAATCATTGAATGGCCCGCCCAGAACATGAAAGGTCGAACGTCTGTTCCCACCTGCACTTTCGATATCTATCCAACGGTAATGGCGATGGCCAAAGTTCCTTTGAAAGCACCTCACCCGCTGGATGGAATCGATATCAGCAACATCATCGCGGGCACGGCAAGTAAACGCGTCAAGCCAATGGGTTTCTGGCATCAGTTTCAACCAGGGCAAGGGACCTGGAGCGACCGCATTCAAAAAGCGATCATGGAGAAGCAGCAAAGTGGAGCGCCGTTACCGCACGATGAGCCTCGCATCCGCAAAGATGTTGATGAATTCCCTCAGTTTCCCGAAGGCACATCCAAAGGTCATGCTGCATGGAACGACTGGCCATGGAAGCTTCATCGCATCAACGGGAAGGAGTTTGAACTATACAATTTGGTCGATGACCCGATGGAAGAGACCGACCAGTCTGCTGCGCCAGAACAACAAGTTCGGTTGAAACGGATGCAAAGTGAATTGGACGCTTGGATGCGTTCGGTTGTCCGAAGCGTCAATGGCAAAGATTACTAGAGTGCTCGTAGATGACTCATAGTTTTGTGAGCGCCATGTCGCTCACAAGAACGCTCCGATTGGCTGTAAACAGCCACCGAAAAATTGACCCTTATTCAAAAAGAGAACCATGAAGAAAACCGCATTGCTCGTTTTGTTTGGCATCGTTGCATTCTCCTGTGGGTCATCATGCAGCGGCCAGGAATCTGCTTCGGCTGAACAGCTACGCCAAGTGCTGCGAAAGTACCCGGCCGCCGACACCAATGGTGACGGCAAACTGACAATCGCAGAAGCCTTGGCGTTCCGCGACAAAAACAAAAAGTCGGGACAGAAAAGGAAAGGAATCCAACGAGACTTCAAAGTCAACCCTGGCTGGGACTTGGAACGATTTCCAGAACATGCCGTTTGCTACAAAACGCCTGACGAAATCAGGTCCACTTTTGAAAAGGCCATGTCCGGAAAGCAACGTGCGGTGGTTTCTTATCCGAAACCTGACGATGGTGCGCTTCGTGTGATTGGAGTTGGTCACAGTTTCATGACGCCGGGCTACAAGACTTTGCCTTTGATTTCCAAGGGCGCCGGAATGAAGCAACCGCTGTACACTCACGTTGGAGGAGGCATGACTGGCAGTGCTCGCTACAAGTGGGAACAAGAGAACGGTATTTTTCAATTCGAAGGGAAACCGTTTCCCAAACTGTTGTCATCCATTTCCAATGCTAAGTGGGATGCGATGATGTTCGGTCCCTATTACAACGATCGGGCTGAATACTATTCATGTTGGATCGATTTTTGCTTGAAGTACAACCCTGACATGAAGTTCTATTTGTCGGATGCTTGGCCACAGCTCAGCCAATTGGACACAAAGCCGAAATCCGAAGCGTACTTTACGGAAGAAAGGATCGACCGAATGGGAAAGCAAAGGCGCGAGAGTTATATCGAGACGCTCAAACCGCTGTTGAAGGCTTATCCTGGCAAAGTGTTTGTGCTTCCGACGTCTGATGCAATGGTGTTGGCTGCAAAGCACTTTGTTCGTGGCGAACTGCCCGGCGTCGAAGGACTGCATCGCGCGGTCGGCAAAAAAGAACGTTCATTATGGAGAGACCAACTGGGACATCTCGGTCCTGGTTTTGAACGACTGGAAGGCTATGTGTTCTATGCGACTCTGTACCAAAAGTCCCCGCAGGAGATTGGGACGATTCGGTTTGGTGGCGATGCGAGTTACCCAAGTCCAGAACTAGATCGCATTTTCCGCAAGATTGCCTGGCAAGCCGTTGTTGAAAACCCTCATTCGGGCGTCACAGTGCCTTGAGTTGTGTTTTCAGGTGATAATGTGCGTTCTGATCAGCTGCCTTGCTGAGGAACAACTCAGTTTTTCGCGGGTACGCCACATTGGAATCAATTAGACTATTGGTCCCGCCTCTTACGCTCTTGATGGTCACCAATGCGTTTAATTTTTGCCACCGTTTTGTTCTTGTCTGTTGGCGCCAATCTCTTTGCTCAAGATCGCGTTGACTTCAATCGAGACATCAAGCCGATTTTGTCGGACAAGTGTTACACTTGCCACGGGCCAGATGCTGGTCAACGCCAAGGTGGTGGAACAGATGGGCTTCGGTTCGATACAAAAGAAGGAGCCTTTGCCGATCTTGATGGGCACTATGCGATTGTTGCGGGCGACCTGGAAGCAAGCGAACTGATTCGTCGCGTTAATTCGGATGACGAGTCCGAAGTCATGCCGCCGACGGACAGTCTTCGTTCGCTAACCGAAAACGAAAAAACGTTGTTGGCAACCTGGGTCTCGCAAGAAGCCAAGTGGGAGCAACATTGGGCCTACGTGGCTCCAAAATCTGGCCAGCGGGTCGGCAGAAACTGGATCGACGCAATGGTTCAGGCCAAACTGTCGGGCCGAGGTTTTTCGCAGTCGCCAACAGCCAAAAAGCACACGTTGGTGCGTCGCGCGTACTTTGACGTGATCGGTTTGCCGCCGTCACGAAAGCAAGTTGAAGCGTTCACCAATTCGACGGCCGATGACCCCTGGGAAGAATTAGTTGATCAATTGTTGAGTTCACCGCATTTTGGAGAACGGCTGGCGATCTACTGGTTGGACTTGGTTCGATATGCAGACACGGTTGGATACCACGGCGATCAAGACGTCAGCGTATCGCCGTATCGAGATTACGTGATTGATGCCTTCAACTCGAACATGCCGTTTGACCAGTTCACGCGCGAGCAATTGGCGGGCGATCTGTTGCCAGAACCGACTCGTGATCAATTGGTTGCTTCTGGTTACAACAAACTCGGGATGATGAGTGCCGAAGGAGGCGCGCAGCCAAAAGAGTATCTTGCCAAGTACGCTTCGGATCGAGTCAGAACGGCTTCGACAGTTTGGTTGGGATCAACGCTCGGGTGCGCTGAATGTCATGACCACAAATTCGATCCGTTTACCCAAAAGGACTTTTATCAGTTTGCATCCTTCTTTGCGGACATCAAAGAACGTGGTTTGTACGCGGGTGCAAGTCGGGATGGGAAATGGGGGCCTACCGTCAGTGTGCCTGATGTGGACTTGGCCGAATTGCTAAAGCCAACGGATGCAGCGCTGGCCAAGCTGCAGACGCAATATGATGAATCCGACGTGAGCGCGTCGCAGCTCAAATGGCAGGCTAGTTTGGCTGCCAAGCGTGACAAGTGGAAAGTTCTGCAACCGAAAAATCCGCAATCAGCATTCGGCGTCACGCTAACAACGCTGGACGACAATTCCGTGTTGGCATCTGGACCGCTTGCAGACATGGATGTCTATTCGTTCAGAGCAACGCTACCAGAGAAACAGACACGCGGTTTGCGACTGGAGTTGCTGCCAGACGATTCGTTGCCGCACAAAGGCCCTGGACGTGCCGGCAACGGAAACTTTGTGCTTTCAGAAGTACGCGTGTCGGTATTGGATCAAGCTGGCAACGGTCGGCCGGTAACATTCAAAACGGCAGTGGCTTCGCATGAACAGGATGATGGCAAAAACAATGCGTACAAAGGCTGGAAAGCGGCCGCGACCATCGATGGCGACGTGAAAGGAAGTAAATGGGGTTGGGCGATTTTGCCAAACATCGGCAAACGTTCTGAACTCGTTCTAGAGTTTAAAAAACCAATCAAAAACGCCGCCGAGTTAGTCATTCGGCTTGACCAAAATCACGATAACCCAAAGCATACGATTGGGCGATTTCGAGTATCAGCGACGTCAGGCCCCGTGGAGCTTGGTCCACTGCAAGACGTCCCGGAAAACATACAAGAACTTGTGTTTGGTACTTCGCTAAGCCAGGATCAATCTGAACGGCTAGCGAACTACTACAAAACAATCGCACCGGAGTTGGCCGGTTTGCGAAAGAAGATTGCTGACACGAAAAAGAAGCGTGACGAAACACAGAAAGCACACACACGCACATCGCTGATTACACAGGCTGTTGAGCCGCGCGAAATGCGTGTGTTGCCACGAGGCAACTGGATGGACACCAGCGGGCCGGTTGTGAAACCAGGTGTGCCACATTTTTTGCCACAGTTGCAGATCGACGGCGACCGACGTGCGACGCGTTTGGATTTGGCCCAGTGGATGACAAGTGAACAGAATCCATTGACAGCGCGGGTTTTCGTCAATCGACTTTGGAAGCTGTTTTTTGGTACTGGTCTCTCCAAGGTGCTCGACGACATCGGTTCTCAAGGCGAATTCCCAACACACCCGGCGCTGTTGGACGAACTGGCGATTGATTTCATGCAGAACAACTGGAATGTCAAACGGTTAGTCAAGCAGATGTTGATGACACAAACGTACCGTCAGTCGTCATTGATGCGAGACGAGCTTCGTGAACGTGATCCTTACAACCGCTTGCTGGCTAGGCAGTCACGTTTTCGATTGGACGCCGAATTGGTCCGCGACAACGCGTTGGCTGTGAGTGGATTGTTGGTTCGTGAATTTGGTGGGCGAAGCGCCAAACCGTATCAACCAGCGGGCTTGCTGCGGCATTTGAATTTTCCAAAACGCACGTACCGCCAAGACGATGACAAAAATCAGTATCGGCGAGGCGTCTATACACACTGGCAGCGTCAGTTTCTTCATCCTGCGATGAAGAGTTTCGATGCGCCCGCGCGGGAAGAATGCACCGCTGAACGGCCAAGATCAAATACGCCACTTGCGGCGCTCGTGCTGCTGAATGATCCGTCGTACGTTGAAGCGGCACGGGTATTTGCCCAAAAACTGTTGTTGCAATCGGAGACTTCGGATGCTGATAAGATCGAAGCGGCATTTCACGATGCGCTGAATCGTGCTCCGACGGCAGCAGAATCGGATGTGTTGTTGAAGTTGCTGGCGTCGCAGCGAACCAAGTACATGAAAAATCCCGAGGCAGCAAAGCAAGTTGTATCAACAGGATTGTCACCAGTTTCCGGCAAACTACAGCACGCCGAGCTTGCCGCTATGACGTCGGTCACTCGAGCAATTTTTAACCTTCACGAATTCATCACGCGAAACTGAATTGTTCCGTTCTTCGGTATTCAATTTCAACCAGGTCACCATCCAAAACTTACACACAGTGGTCAGTCGAATGTCAAATTTATTTGCAAGACAACAGTGTCGGCGCACGTTCCTACGTCGTGGATCGTACGGTTTGGGGGCTGCGGCGGTGGGGATGATGTTGCAAAAGGAACTTGCAGCGGACGAGTCCAATGCGACTCAGGTTCCGAAATGGGCTGGCATTTACGCTCCAAAAAATCAGCGCATCAAACGCGTGATCCATCTTTGCATGGCCGGTGGACCGTCTCACTTGGAAACCTTGGACTACAAGCCAAAACTTGCGGAAATGAACGGCAAACCGATGCCAAAATCGTATACCGATGGCAAGCAAATTGCGCAGCTCCAAGGTCAACGTAACAGTTTGAAATGCATGGGGCCTCAGCACGCCTTCAAACGGCACGGGGAATCAGGCCAACAAATCAGTTCCGTGTTGCCGCACATCAGTACGATTGCTGACGACATTTGCATCGTTAACTCGTTGCAAACAGAACAGATCAATCACGATCCTGCTCATACACTGATGAACACCGGGACTTCTATTCCAGGGCGTCCGTCGATGGGATCATGGCTGTTGTATGGCTTGGGCGCGGAAACGGAAAACTTGCCGGGTTACGTGGTGTTGACTTCCGTTGGCGGCGGGCAGTCCCAACCGATCGCTGCGCGACAATGGCATAGTGGGTTCTTGCCCAGTCGTTTCCAAGGTGTGGAGTTTCGTTCACAGGGCGATCCGGTTTTGTATGTCAACAGTCCACCGGGTGTCGAACTTTCCAGTCAGCGTGAAGTCATCGATGCAGTTCAATCACTGAACCGAATTGGAAACCAACAGTTCCAAGACCCCGAGATCTCGACGCGAATCGCTCAGTACGAACTGGCATTTAAAATGCAAACGTCCGCGCCGGAGTTGATGGACATTTCTGACGAGCCGCAGCATGTTCTTGATATGTATGGCACCAAGGGCGCGGACGGCACGTTCGCCTCGAATTGTTTGTTGGCCCGACGGCTGGCTGAACGCGGCGTTCGATTCATTCAGCTTTACCACCGCGGTTGGGATCACCATGGTGGTATCAAGAAGGGCGCTGAAGTCACAGCAAAGTTGGTTGATCAAGGCTCAGCGGCGCTGGTCAAGGATTTGAAGCAACGTGACATGCTGAAAGATACATTGGTGATTTGGGGTGGCGAGTTTGGACGTACTCCGATGGCGCAAGGTTCCGGGCGTGACCATCACATCATGGGGTTCTCGTGCTGGATGGCAGGCGGTGGCATCAAACCTGGTTTCCAATGGGGCGCGACAGACGAATTGGGCTATGAAGCAATTGAAAACAAAGTACACGTGCATGACCTGCATGCAACGATGTTACACTTGTTCGGAATTGACCACACAAGGTTGACCTATCGATTCCAAGGACGCGATTTTCGCTTGACCGATGTTAGTGGAAATGTTGTCCAGGATATTTTGGCATGACCGAGCGTTGCTCAAAGTCATTTCACACGTAACTACTTAGGAAAGAACATGTTCATTCGATCATTCGGCGCAGCTTCTTTGTTGATTGCGTTTTGCGTGACTGCTGCACAGGCTGAGAAACCGCTGACGGCAGCCAAGACGATGTTCAAGAAATCGACTCACGTTGTGACGGGAATTGCCAAGGAGATCTATCAGCACAAAGTTCAAAAAGGCAATTATGAAGAGACGCACTACGTCGCCGAAATCCAAGTTGATGGTGTTGAAAAAGGTGACGGCATCAAAGTGGGACAATTGATCTATGTACGCTATTGGGGACGTCGCTGGACTGCGGCGGGCAACCCAGAACCGGGCACGAATGGGCATTCGCCACTCGCAAAGAAACAGCAAGCGTACCGAGTGCATTTGGCCAAGGATGCTTATGATGGTTTTGGTACTGAGAAAAACGATGGCGGCTATAACGTCTGGGGCGTCAACGGTTTCGTTCCGTTGAAAAAGAAGGTCGAATCCAAGCAGTAGGGATCAAAGTTTCAGATTTTTTGCGTTCGCAGCCGATTCCAGAGGGTGTATTCACTCGTCTATCGAAAATTGCTTTGCAATTCTGCGGTGAATCCATGAAAATAGATCTCCCCTACTCGCCTGCCAATTTTCCTACCTGCCATCGCCATTGTGATACACGCTAGTTTTCGCATTGCGCTGATCTTGCTGGCCACTGGTCTGACAAGCTACGCCAACCCGCCAAGAAACGAACGGATCGAGTTCTTTGAAAAGAAGATCCGACCCGTCTTGGTCAAGCACTGCTACCAGTGTCATTCGGCTAAGTCCAAAGAGTTGGGCGGGAACCTGATGTTGGACAGTCGTGATGGCGTGCAGTCAGGCGGACAGTCTGGGCCTTCGCTGGATCTGGACAATCCGAACGACAGTTTGTTGATCAAAGCGCTGCAGCACGATGGCATTGAAATGCCTCCCGATAAACCGCTGCCTGCTAGTGTCGTCAATGACTTTATGACTTGGATTAAGTTGGGTGCAGCTGATCCACGTTTCGAAAAAACCGAACCGCCGAAGGTTGCAACTGAACCAGGTGCGTTGTGGTCGTTTGAGCCACGTACGATTCCGACAGTTCCAAGCATTGATGATTCTTGGCCGCGCGATCCGATCGACCAGTTCGTACTGAAGCAACTTGAGATCGCCAAACTTCAGCCTACACGTGACGCGAGTCCGATCACGTTGGTTCGTCGGTTGTATCATGACTTGACTGGCCTGCCACCAACTTACCAGCAGACGATTGCGTTCACCGACGACTTTGTCCAGCACGGCCAACAGGCGACCATGCGGTTGGTGGACGAATTGCTGGACAGTCATGAGTTCGGTCGACGTTGGGGACGGCACTGGTTGGACGCTGCACGCTACGGCGAGTCCAACGGCGACGATGGCTTGGGTCGCAATGCAACCTTTCCACATGCGTGGCGTTATCGTGATTGGGTAATTGACGCGATCAATCAAGACGTACCCTACGACCGATTTTTGACGGAACAAATCGCTGGCGACCTGTTGCCGGCAACCGATGCCGAGCAGCGAAATCGACAACTTGTTGCAACAGGTTTCTTGGCGATTGGATCCAAACCTGCGGTTGCGATGAACAAAAATTTCGCAATGGATGTCGTGGACGATCAGATCAATGCAGTATGCACAGTCGCGATGGGACTCAGCGTTGCATGTGCTCGTTGTCATGATCATAAGCACGATCCGATTCCAACTCGCGACTACTATGCATTGGCTGGGATATTTAGCAGCACAGAAACGTTGTACGGGTTGGCTGCCAACGAAAAACTGACAGCGCCGCCAACGGCATTGCATGAATTGCGCGATGACTGGCCCAAGCCAAAGCCAGCCTTTGACCGAAAGAAAACGCCTGCGTTTCCTGGCGATTACGCGACAAAAATCAGTCGGACGAAACCGATCGTCAATGCGATGCTCACTGAAAAGCCAAGTGAATTTAAGCAAGCAAGTGAAGGTAAAATTGAATTCACCGACAAGCAATTCGCGAAGTTTTCATCGGGTGCCTTGCAAGGAGAGTTGCCGGCTGGGAACCGTTCTTACACGGTGTCGTTTTGGCTAAAGAATACAGTGTCGATTAAGAAGCGTCCGATCACGGCGTATCCTTTTTCGCGAGCCAAACCGGGAAAGGACCTCTTGGGGGATCATCTTGGGATTGGGGGCAAGCACGACTTGAAGCGAACTGGCAAGCTGTTTGTGTTCAATGGCAACAAGGCCAAGCAATCAGTGAGCGGGACAACGGTTTTGCCAAAAGATACTTGGAACCACATTGTCCTGATTCGTGATCAAGACCAAGTAAACGTTTACTTGAATGGTGTCTTGGAAATCGATGCGAAACTTCCCGCCACCTTTGGTGACAGCACGGTTTACCAGATTGGTAGACGCTCGGACGGTTTTGCACCGCTCAGCGGAAACATTGGATATGTTTCGGTGTACGACCGTGCGATTTCCTCCAAGGATGCGTTGGGCCTGCATGCTGCTTCGGGTCAACCCAAAGCGCGAAAGGTGTTTTCTCGTCAGGCCATGGGCGTTCGAGATAAACCCAAGCCGATCAATGTGAAAATTCATGTCAATGGTGACATCTCAAAACTGGGGCCGGTAGTTCCCCGCGGTTTCTTGACGGCGTATCAAACGGTGTCATCGGCAAACAAATTTTCGTTGTCAGAAAAGATCACGGCGAAGGCGAGCGGCCGTTTGCAGTTGGCACGTTGGTTAACTGATCCCGATCATCCTCAAACCGCTCGTGTCGCCGTCAACCGCATTTGGCAACATCTGTTTGGGCAAGGAATCGTGCGAACGGTTGATGATTTTGGTGTCTATGGGGCTCGTCCATCGCACCCCGAGTTGCTTGATCATTTGGCCAATCGATTTGTTGCCAATGGTTGGTCGGTCAAGCGGCTAATTCGCACGATTGTTCTCAGTCGCACCTATCAATTAAGTAGTTTTGCTGATCCTGAAACCATTCGTAGTGACCCAAACAATGTTCTTCTGGCTCGTCATGCTCGGCGCCGACTTGATGCAGAATCATTCAGAGACAATGTGCTGCATGCGTGTGGATCGTTAGACCACAGCAACGGGATAGGCTCTGCGGTTCAGGCAACCGTGGCTTTGATTAACTGGCCGGCTGGTCAATCTACGGACCTGCATCGGCCAAGCAACCATCGAAGCATTTATCTTTGCATGTTGCGGCACGCCCCGCCCAAAGAACTTGCGGCGTTTGACCTGCCTGATGGTGTGTCCGTCACTGGCCAGCGATCCAACACCACATTGCCAACGCAATCCTTGTTTCTATTGAACAGCGAATTTGTGGTTGGTCAGTCATTGAAGCTAGCTAAAACTTTGCAGAACGCGCACTCCGATGACGAAGAACAGATCAACCAACTATTTCGTCTTGCTCTCGCGCGGTTGCCATCGGCTGGCGAGTACGAGCAAGCAATCGATCACCTAGCATCGATGCGGCGGGTGTTGAATGGCAAGACGGATTCTGAGCTTCGCGCGCTAGCCAGTCTTTGCCAAGCTGTTTTGGTGTCCAACGAATTCCGCTATCTTGATTGAGGGTGATGCTATGACTTTTTCACGTCGATCGATGCTGCAATCGGCTTCCTGCGGATTCGGTTTTTTGGCAACCAAAGGTTTGTTGGCGGCACAGCCGGTTCGCCGTAGCAAAGCCAAGCGTGTGATCTTTCTGTGCATGAGCGGCGGTCCATCCCATATTGATACCTTTGACTACAAGCCCCAAACAGGAAAGAAAAAACATCCTGGTTCGGTGTTCAATTTTTCACAGCATGGTGAAAGCGGAAGGTGGATTTCTGAGTTGATGCCAGAGACTGCCAAGCACGCGGATCGGCTTTGCGTGATCAATGGCATGTATGCTGACACAGGGAATCATGCTCAATCTTTTTTGCAGATGCATACGGGCGAACGTTTACGCAAGCGACCATGCATGGGATCTTGGATTCACTACGGACTGGGCAGCGAGAACGAGAATCTGCCTGGGTTTGTTAGTCTGAACGCTGCCAAGCCTTCGGTTTATTCCAGTGGTTTTTTGCCGACTGAGCACGAGGGGACGCCAATCGGCACCAATGGCGAGAACATGTCTGCTGCTACGATTCGTGACATCGGAAGCGATCATCTCTCGTCCGCAGCTAAGCGTCAGCAGTTGAACTTTGTGCAGCAAATGAACGAACGTCACTTGGCTGACCGCAACAACGACATGCAACTCGAAGGCGCTATTACTTCGATGGAGTTGGCCTTTCGGATGCAAGCGACAGCTCCCGAGCTTTTGGATTTGAGCAACGAATCCGCCGGCACCTTGGAGCGATATCGGGTCGGCAAGAATCTATCGATTGGCAGGTGTCGCCCGACTGATTTTGGGCGTCAGTGTTTGCTTGCTCGGCGATTCGCTGAAGCAGGCGTGCGATTCATCGAATTGAATCACGGTGGCTGGGATCAGCACCAAGACTATCGTCGCGATTTGAAAGCGAACTGTGATACCGTTGACGCGCCCATCGCCGCGCTGCTGGAAGACCTAACCGCGCGCGGGCTGATGGATGACACGCTGGTGGTTTGGGGCGGAGAATTTGGCCGACCCGGTTTGACTCCTGACAACGGAAAAAATGAAACCGGACACAATGCAAGGGGTTTTACGTTTTGGTTAGCCGGAGGTGGCACCAAGGCAGGCTACACTCACGGTTCTACCGATGCGAAAGGGTTCCGAGCTGTTGAGGGAAAAGTCCATTTTCATGATTTACATGCGACGATACTCCACCTGCTTGGCTTGGACCACGATCACTTGAGTTTTCGCCACGAAGGTCGCGATCACCGTTTAACCGGTCCCGATGGTGGAAAGGTGATTCACGATATTTTGGCGTAACGGACGAACCCAACTCCCCTTTGCCCTTTGAAGACATGGCCTACTTCATGAATTCGGTGACTCGGTCGAAATCTGTTTGGCTTCAAAGGTTGGCGTGTTTGGCAATCGTCATCTGCAGTACATGTACTGTATTTGCGCAGGACAAATCCGCTGCGTCTGCGGAGTGGATTTGGCATTCCCAGAGTGCAACATCAGGCGAAGTTGAGTTTGAGAAAAGCTTTCTCGTTCCCAAGCAAGTAACATCAGCTCAGTTGCGATTTTTGGGCGAATCGGTTCACAGCAAACTTCGTTTTGACGGTGAATTGATCGCGGTACGTGAACCGTATGATGAACTTGTGCAGATCGATTTTACCGATCGACTTTCGCCAGGACGACACACACTGACAATTCAAGCGCAAGCGGTCGATGGTCCGTCCGCGGTTTTTCTGCTGCTTGAATTCAGTACATCAGACAAAGCACTTTCGGTTGTTCAATCGGATGAAACGTGGAAGGTGAAAGTTGGCGAAAAACCGCTCAAGGCGCTCTCGCGCGGCGCGGTTGGCGATCGGATCATTATCGCACGTGAGAATCAAATTGGGATTCGCGCCACTGAAAACTATGAACAATGGAAAACGGCGTTGAAGACTGCGCCGGGAACAGACTTCGCAAAATTCTCCGTTCGCCCTGGATTCGAATTACAGATGGTTCGTGCGGCCAAACCCAACGAGGGTTCTTGGGTCAGCATGGCTATCGATCGCGACGGGAAAATGATCATCGCCCGCGAAGATCGTGGACTGTTGCGAATGGAATTGTCCAGCGATGGTGATGAAGTGATCGACAGTGAGTTGATTGAGGACACACTGCGCGAGTGCCGGGGCATTTTGCCAATCGGACGTCACATCTATGTCAACGCAAACAACTCCAAAGGCCTCTTTCGGCTGACAGAAAAAGCAAACGGGGTTTTTGATAAACCATCATTGATATATGCGTCCAGTGGATCCGTCGGACATGGCCGCAATGATCTCGCACTGGGGCCAGACGGAAAAATCTACTCGATCCATGGAGATGCAGTTCGGTTACCGGAGCAATCGACCGACTGGACATCACCGTACCGTGATGCTCGAAACGGTAAAAAAACCAGCGAGGGTCATTTGTTGCGGATTGATCAAGCAACCGGAGCGGTGGAATTGCTTTCGGCGGGACTCCGGAATCCATTTGGAATCGACTTCAACGCTCGCGGCGATTGCTTTACGTACGATGCGGATGCCGAACACGACATGGGTTCGCCTTGGTATCGACCGACGCGAGTCAGCCATTTGGTTGCTGGAGGCGATTACGGCTGGCGCGGCGTCACCAAATCTTGGCCTCCGTATTTTCCAGATCAAGCGGACGCGGCGCCTCCGAATATGAATATCGGCAAAGGCTCGCCGACAGCTGTAAAGTTCGGCACCAACAGCAACTTCCCTGTTCGGTTCAAACAAGCGGCTTTTATTTTGGATTGGGCGTACGGGCGAATCCTTGCAGTGCACGCCATGCCGCGCGGTTCAAGCTACTTGACGACCGCTGAATCGTTCCTCCAAGGCCGACCGCTTAATGTTACGGATTTGGATTTTGGCAAAGACGGATCGATGTACTTCATCACCGGTGGCCGCAAAACCAAGTCTGCCTTGTACCGGGTCAAGTACATGGGCGAGGATTCGCCTAGCGAGTTGCCACGAATGACCCGGCAACAGCGCGAACGGGCTAGTTTTGCCAACGAATCGAGGCGTTATCGGATCGAGTTGGAGTCAAAGATTCTGCAGAGTGGTGAAATCCACACAGCGCTTGCCGACGTTGATCCTTGGATCGGTCATGCTGCCGTTCAGCTTGCGAATCGTGCCGCAGATGACTTGGTGATTCGCCGCGCAAACGAAAGTTCTAATCTCTACGAAGTCTCCAGGCTGCTGCTTTCGCTATCGCGCTCCGATGCTAATTCGTACCGGCAATCCATTGTGGATCAATTGAACAAGACAGATTTTCTGCACGCGCCAAAGTCCACTCGCCATCGCCTGCTGCAAGCCTACCGACTGTGTTTGGATGATAGCAGTTCGCTTAGTGAAAAATTGCTTTTGGCGGCTCAAGATAAGTTATCGCCAATGTATCCCGACTTTGATTTCGATTGCAATCGCCTGTTGGCCGAGGTTTTGGTTGGACTGAAGGATGAAGCGGTTGTTTCCAAGACAATGCAGCTTCACCAATCGATGACATCGCAGCGCTGGCGCATGTTGTGCTTGTACGTAATCAGAAATGCGACCACTGGTTGGACGCCAAAGCTACGCCGTCAGTACTTTGGTCAGCTGAATCAAACGGATACTTATACAGGCGGTGCTGGTATGGCGAGTTTTATCTCGACCATTCGTGACGACGCGATCAGCCAGCTTTCCAAAGAGCAAAAAAATACGCTACGAGACGTGATTCAGCCCCAAGACATGGTCGTCACGGATGAGCCTGAACCGGCCAGGCCATTTGTTAAAAAATGGACCGTCGGTGACTTGGCCGATTTGCCAAAACGGAATCAACCTTCGAGCATTGACCGTGGAAAGAAGGTGTTTCGGTCGGCTTTGTGTGCCAACTGTCATCGCGCTGGCGGCATCGGAAGGTTGATTGGTCCTGACCTCACGGGAGTGAGTCGACGATTTGGCCGCAGTGATCTTTTGAATTCGATTGTTCACCCGTCCAACGTGATTGCTGACAAGTATCGAAGTTTGAAAATCATCACTGACGATGGCAAGATGCTGACAGGTCAAGTTGTTACAAGTGGCGACTATCGAAGCCCCACGATTCGATTGGCAACGGATCCTAACCAGCCAACAAAGGCAACTGTCATTGCAAAAAAATCGATTTCGCGGCAGGAAGCCTCGGATGTATCTTGGATGCCAACAGGATTGCTGGACACATTCAATAAAGATGAGATCGCGGACCTACTTTCTTTCATTGAATCAGCCGGACAACGACAGTAACAACCGGCTCGATCAAACCGAGCGGCACAGAACGTTAACGTCGCAAGTCTGAAGTGAGTCGTTCCGTTGCCCGGTTCAATTCCAAGATTCGATCGCGGATCAGGTGAGCCCGGTCTTCATCATTCGGGTCAAGCTCATGAAGCTGTGTTTCCAGATTGGCTTCTTGCTGTTCAAGCGATTCCACTTTGTGAAGCAGCTCTTTTCCCTGTTCACCCATCCCGGCAACCTTCTGGTGAATAGCTCCTAAGGCCGACTTTACTTTTCCGATAGCGCTATCGTACTTGCCCTCGTCGTACTTTTCTTTTTCTGACTTCAGCAAGTTTGCAACACTGGCTGTGAGTGATTTGACTTGCCCGACAATTTGCTGTGCGTTCGCCTTCTCTTCCGCTGAACCAAAAAAGTAGTTGTAGCCGAGAATGCCAACAACCAAAACCAATACAAGCTTGATAATAAAACCTTTCACTGAACCCTCGACTGATGAAGTGGCAAAAGATCGTAACGTAGCGAAACTCTGGATGGTTGTCGATTCAGTGAACAGCACGACGCTCTTTGCCATCCATTTGCAGGCATTCGCGACATCACTTTATGTCGTCCAGTTTCTGGGAATTCGGATCGCAAGTTCGATCAAGCTATAGGTGGGCATTTCCTTACGATCCAGATCAATACGATTGGTTACCTGTTCGGACGGGCTACGTCGCTCGGAGATCGACGGCTACTTTGTCTGAAAGTTGCCATCTCTGTCCCAGAGATGTAGCCCGACT
>CAYNNP010000091.1:0-22707 GCA_964398215.1 uncultured Pirellulaceae bacterium
CTTTGCTTCAGACATAGCAATCCACAATTTGAGTGGAAAGCCCCGATATCGGAGAGCTGAAATCAGACAACTTGCTTTGATCTCGGCGGACACTTGGCGTTGCCGGTCATTTAGTAATAAACCTGTCAACTTGTATAACAAGGAGAATCCCGTGGACGAGTCTGATATCGAAGCATTGACAGAGCATCTGCAGGGGCTTGGATGCGATGAAAAAGAGATTCAACGGATCATTCATCGTGTTCACCAATACGACAAGAAGACGTTTACTGAGTCCGTTTTTGACTCGATTGCAAACGGTACGTTCAACTTGGGAGCGATCGTTAAAGAGGTCAGTCAAGACGCTGACTCCGGCGCTTTACAAACAAGCGATTTGTAGACGTTGAAGGCTTCGCCCCAAAGCTTGGCAATCATTCACACATGCCTGCCCAACGCGATTCCAAATAAGACTCAAAAATCGAGTCTTAATATTGCATGTCATGCTCTCTAGCGTGACAGCATCGAAAGGAACCAGTTCTCGAGTTCTTTCGTCTTTTGATCGGCGTTTTTGACTTTATGACGCGCGATCAGTCTTCTCACAACAGCTGGGCCAAGTTGAAAACACTGGGTGACAACCGGCCGGATTCGCTGTACAAGTGGCTTGGTAAAGACGCATCCTGATTGGCCACTGGCGTCTTCGACTGGCAAATGGACATCTTCATTATAGCCAGGAGAGCGATTCACACGCTCTTTTTCAATAGCGGTGATGCGAATGTCCGACAACGAAATAACCGATCCGCAATTGTTCTTTAATCGCAGGAAATGGATGCAGGCTGCAGCCATTGGTGCGAGCGTGTCGGCGACGATGGCTGCCTATCGGTTCATGAAGCCGATCAACTTGGACGTGGCCAAACGCCCGCCGATCGAGAACCTTGCCGAGTCAACGTTGACTTGGGCCGAGCGTCTTGAGAAAGGATATGAATGCGGCGATTCAACGAGCTCGCTGTATGACGTGACGCACTTGAATAACTTCCACGAATTTACAACCGAACAAACTGAAGTCGCGTTTGCGGCCAAAGACTTTCAGACCGAGGGTTGGACGCTAGAAATTGGTGGCTTGGTTGAACGCCCCATCAGTTTGGGGATCGACAAAATCCGCCAGATGTTCACTCCTGAAGAACGCACGTATCGAATGAGATGCGTAGAAGCTTGGTCGTTGGTGGTGCCTTGGGCTGGGTTTCCTTTGGCCGCGATCATTGATTTGGTCAAACCCACTAGCGAAGCGAAGTATGTCGCTTTTACATCGCTGCATGATCCCGCGCGAATGCCTAACCAAATACCTGGTGAATTGCAGTGGCCGTACACAGAAGGCCTGCGAATGGACGAAGCTGCGCACGGTTTGACGTTCATGGCGACGGGCATCTACGGAATGCAGTTGCCGCCAGAAAACGGCGCGCCACTGCGTTTGGTGGTGCCATGGAAGTATGGATTTAAAAGTATCAAATCGATTGTCAAGATCGAGTTTGTTACGGAGCGGCCGAAAACGGCATGGAATACTGCAGCAGCGCACGAAAATGGTTTCTTTGCCAACGTGAATCCAGGCGTGGACCACCCAAGGTGGAGCCAGGCGACTGAGCGACGAGTCGGTGAACTGATTCGGCGCGATACTCTGATGTTCAATGGATACGAGCAGCAGGTTTCCCATCTTTATCGCGGGATGGACTTGAATGTCGACTTTTGAAACCGCGTCTGGCGAGAATACCAACGCCACCAAAAACACATCGCCGCGTCGCAAGCCGATTACTTTTGCGGAATGGTTTGTGGTCCTGAACGGTTTAGCGCCGCTTGTCTTGTTGATGTGGGATGCGCGCAGGCATTACCTGGGCGCTGACCCGATTCGCAATGCCTTACATACAACCGGCTCGCTTGCGCTAGGATTCTTGGTACTGACTCTAGCGATCACGCCACTGAGACGATTGACTGGTTGGAAGTCAATCGTTGAGTACCGTCGTCCTCTCGGCTTGGTGGCGTTCTTTTATGGCTTGGCACACATCGCCGTGTATGTTGGCTACGACCAGGGTTGGAACTGGCAGGCCGCGTGGGAAGAAGTCTACCAGCGTCGCTATCTGCAACTCGGCGGTCTCGCGATCTTGATGTTGCTTCCGTTGGCGTTGACTTCGTCAGCTTGGTGGATTCAGCGACTTGGTTTTCGGCGTTGGAAACGGTTGCATCGCTTGATTTATCCGGCAACGATCTTGGCACTCGCTCACTACTGGTTGCAAAGCAAATCCGGTCTGTCGTGGCAAATCGGTTTCATCGCCGTTGTGGTTTGCCTGATGCTCTTTCGTGTTATCGATTGGCGTAAGAATTCAGCGACGTTGGCAACAAGCGATCGTGAAGTCATGCCAAAACGCGTGACACTAACAACCGCAGATCAAGTGGAAGTCTTCGACTGCAAACCCGACGAAACGATCCTGGATGCGGCGGAGAGAAACGGGGTCGTCATGGCGTCGATGTGCCGAGCGGGCGAGTGTGGTACTTGTCAAGTCAGGTTGATTTCGGGCAATGTAAAGATGGAATGTCAGCAAGGCCTGTCCGAACAGCAGCAAAATCGCGGTGAAATTCTCGCATGCCAAGCCGTCTGTACTTCAGCAAAGGTATCAATCGCACCCGTCTAGGAAAAGAATCAACAAATTCGTTCGCGTTCAATACCCCTAGTCATCTTGGGGCCTGCGATAGCGTACAATTTCCCTGTTGGCGGCAATCACTGCTATTCGGCAATTCCAAGTCTTGTACGCCGTTTAGCCACCATTTTTGTAGGGAAACTGACGCGATGAGAACGATTATGGAAAGCTGGCGTGGGTATGTTCAGTCACGTGGTCCTGTTGCTTTGGCGTTGATTACAACAGTTTGCATTTTAGGCTGTTCACAAAATCCGTCGACGCCAGCAGAGACAGCAAACCTTGACTCGGCGAAAACTGATTCATCTACACCCGTGGCTCAGCAGAGTAGCGTGACATCATTGCGCCCCGCTGTAACCGAAGGCGTGCCAGTTGCGCAAAAGGGTACAACGCAAAAGCCGTCCGGTTCGAACTCGGCAATGGGCGGGATGGGCAAAATGAAGATGCCCAATCCGGAAGACATTAAGTTTAAAGAAACTGTCAAATCAAACGCGAAAATTCCTGAAGGTTTGGACGGTCTTGTGTTCTTGGATATGTCTGGAAAACGAGTATCACTGCAAGGGTTTCTAGGCAAGAAAAATGTTGTGTTGGTTTTCACAGAAGGGTTCGCTGGTGGGATGCTGTGTCCATTCTGTAAAACGCAAACTTCACGATTGGTTGCCAACTATGATAAGTTTCAGAAACTGGATACCGAAATCTTGGTTGTTTACCCCGGTTCGCGCGAACACCTGGATGAGTTCATCGCGGCCGCGAAAAAGAGTGAAAAGGCAGACGGGCTTCCTTTTCCATTGCTGCTGGACGAAGACTTGAAGGCCGTGGGGTATTTCAATATCTCATCCAATCTTGCGCACCCATCGACCTTTATCATCGACAAACGTGGGAATGTTCGGCTAGCCTACGTGGGAGCCGACATGACTGCGGATCGCCCTTCTGTTGCTTCCATGTTGAAAGTGCTGGAATCAGCCGCTCAATAATTTGAGAGATCGGAATGCCCGACGACGAATCCGATTTCATTGCCATTGCCGTTGCACACGGATTACTGCAACAAAACCACGCTGCCAAAATTCTAGACCACGCCGCAGAACAAAACGTTCAACCATCGGACGCTGCGTTGTCGCTTTCGATGCTTCAAGCCAACGAAGTTGAAGCAGTGAATCTGCTTTGTCACCCTCGGGATTTTGCTCCGGGCTACGAACTGACAGGATTGATCGGCTGCGGCGCGGGCGGGATTGTTTTTCGAGCCCTGCAAACGGCATTGGATCGTGAAGTTGCCCTCAAGACGATCAATCCTCGAAATCAGTTTGCTCCAAGGACCAGTGAACCACGGATCCAACGAGAGGCGCATGCGATTGCAAAGCTTCGGCATCCGGGAATCGTCGCCGCGTTTGATAGCGGTTTTTTCAACGGCCGATTTTGCATTGCAATGGAATTGGTCGAAGGCGAAAACCTAGTCGATTTTGTTGCCCGAAACCAACAAGTCTCTGAGAAAGTCACCTGGGAGATCACAAAACAAGTTGCGTTCGCGCTTTCGCATGCATCTGATGCCGGGATCATTCACCGCGACATCAAGCCTGCCAATTTGCTGCTCTGCGAACCACCAAAAGGAATGCAAGTTCCACCAGGTGTTCCCTTTGTCAAAGTGGCTGATTTTGGATTGGCAACGGACGATACTTCGACCAATCAGATCACTGCTACCGGCGTGACGCTTGGCACACCGGCATTCGTTGCACCCGAACAGCTGAACGATCCCAAAGTTGATATTCGTGCCGACATCTATTCTTTAGGCGCAACTGTCTTTCAAATGCTTAGTGGGCATCCGCCGTGCATGGGGCAATCACCCATGAAGACGATTATGCAAAAGACGATCGGCGATGGCCGTTGGCGCGACGAAATCAGTTCGACAGCATCGCCCAGCAGTACCGCATTGTTTCGCGATATGACTGAAGCCGATGCAGAGGAACGAATCCCAGACTACGAAACGTTGATTCAGCGCATCGACGAAGTGCTTGATGAGCTGAATTCTGAAACGCAACCGACTGCGGACAAGTCAGGCGTCAAACACGAGGGCAGTAAGCCTGAGGCTGAGGGCAGCGAAGCTGAGATTTCGAGTTCGTCCGCTAACGACACGCGGGTGTTCGAAGCACAGGCGACATTACACGACACCAATACGAAAAGCCCCCCACCGCGATCATCACGATTGATCTTTGCTGGGGTAGCGGTGTTGGCAGTAGCGGGGCTCGTTGCAGCAGGCGTGTACTTTCGCGGTGGCACTCCGGTGGCAGAAGACAACTCGCCGCCCGAAGTCAAAGCAGCGCTGCCAGCGCTCTCTCCCGATGGCTTTCCGCAGCCGTTGTTCAATGGAGCGAGTGTTCCATTGTTTCTTAAGGCTGGTGTTTGGTTGCCTTTGAATGCAACCGATGGGAGCAGGGTACTAGCAGGTGAGTCCGGTGCATGGATGACGATTCCCATGTCGATCAAGGAAAATACCGATTCACCTATTCGATTGCGTGTGAGTGTGAATTTGGTTGACGGCAGCGAAGCCGATATTGCGATTGGATGTAAAGCTAGCCCGCAGGGGCAGACATCTTCAGCAGATACCAAGGGAACGGATATGGCGATCATCCACTTGTCCAGTAAAGGCGTCGAGTTCGCGCCTCAGGATGATCGCGCCACGCAGGTGCATACATCGCCAATTCCTTTAGCGGGTTCATCAGACGATTCTGCAGTCTTTCAAAATCTCGTTTTCATTCGCCACAAAGAGACGATTTTCACTCTCTTGAACGGAGAACCTTTTGGGCAAGCCCAAGTCGATTCGTCGTCCGATTGTGTTATCTCGCTCCGGTCAACAAAGGGCACGACGCACTTCGCGGACATCGATATCATCAAGCTGAAGTAGCACTGGGCACTCTTTGTAGCATTCTTCGCTCCGCATGCCCAAGCTCTTTCGCACGCCCCCCAAACGGGCTGCTTGTGCCCAGGGATATTTTTTTGCGTAAGAACCCCGAAAGCTGAAACGTCAGAATTGGAGTCTGAATCGTCAGTCAAGCCAATGACTGCCGCAGAATCAGAATTGTCCGTGCAAAACGTTATCAACCCAGAAGTCGAATGAAGTCTTTTCAGCAGCACTTAGCCAAAAATCGTCCCGATTCGTTGATTTTCCGTGCCCTGGCGGTCTAGCCCAAACCATCAAAAAAGCTTTTTGAGTTGCGTTAGTAAGATCGCATCGGAAAGCACCATCTAGATGATAGACCCTTCGCTCGGCTGGCGGTTTCCATGCCAAAGATCCCAGAAAGCGAAGGCTAGTCCAGCTTTTTATCGTTTCGGAGACGAGAGCATGTCCAATACGACAAAAATCACCACGATTCTAGCACTAACCATCATTGCTATCATTTTGTTCGGTTGGTCCCGGTCAAAGCCATTGCGCGCTGAAATTCTGCCACTTCCGGGCAGTTTCAAGACAGCTGTTTTCGCCGGGGGCAGTTTCTGGTGCATGGAATCGCCCTTTGAGAAAGTCGATGGTGTGATCAGCGCCGAGTGTGGCTACACCGGAGGGCACGTCGAAAACCCAACTTTCGAGCACGTCTCTGATGCAAATACCGGGCATGTGCATGCTGTCCGAGTGACTTACGATCCGGCAAGGATCAGCTATCAAGATCTACTTGAAATCTTCTGGCGGCAAGTTGATCCCACAGACGACGGCGGTCAATTTTCTAACCGTGGTTCGATATACCTGGCGGGTATTTTCGTTGACAGCGAATCGCAACGAACCGCTGCAGAGACGTCCAAGCAAGAGCTTGAAGCGTCTGGTCGTTTTGACAAACCGATTGTTACACCGATTCGCGATACCAGCACGTTTTACTTGGCGGAGAACCACCACCAAGATTTCTACAAGAAAAGCATGCTGAAATATACTTACTTGCGCTTACGCAGCGGCCGCGACGAATTCCTGGACGAGGGATGGGGCGAGGACCGTAACTATGTCCCTAAGCGAGTGACGATCGCTTACACCAAACCGTCCGATCAACTGATCAAAACGAAACTGACCAGTTTGCAATACCGCGTCACGCAACAGGGCGCGACCGAAACCCCATTCGGCAATCGGTACTGGGACAATGTTCAGCCCGGTATCTATGTGGACATCGTTTCGGGCGAGCCACTGTTCAGCTCATTAGACAAATACAAGTCGGGGACTGGTTGGCCGTCGTTCAACAGAGCAATCGAACCAGGGCGGATCGTTGAACATACGGACCACAAACTGGTCTACGCTCGCACAGAAGTTCGATCCAATGCCGGTGATTCGCACTTGGGCCATGTGTTTGACGATGGTCCGGGGCCTAGAGGGCGTCGTTACTGCATCAATTCGGCTTCGTTGCGATTTGTTCCTGCACACGAATTGGAATTGCAAGGGTACGGACGGTTCAGCCAAATGTTTCCAAGTAGCGTGACGAAATCCGACGTCATTGAAACTCCGCAGACCGGCGACACAGACGGTCAAACTAACTTTGCCAAAATAGATTCTGATACCGAGACCATCGTTTCATCGTTGGGGGCTGTCCAAAGATCGGAACCGCAAAAGTTGAATTGAGCTTGCGTTTTCCTCATTTGATATCCAACGGATTGAGCCATGATTCCGCTTCCTAATCTACAGTCGCAGCACGCTCCAACGCTGTCCGACAACACCTTGGTTGCATACGCACGTTCGGGTGATCGCCGAGGATTTTCGATGCTGTTTGTTCGCTATCGCGAGCGACTTTTCCACGCAATGGTGCGAATGGTCGGGTCTCGTTCTGCAGCGGATGACCTTGTCCAAGACGCGTTTTTGCGTGCGTTTGCAAAGATCGATTCTTTTCGTGAAGACGCTCAATTCTACAGCTGGCTTTTTCGCATCGCGATCAACCAACGTCGCGCTTACTTTCGGCACCTGCCGAGAGAGGTGCACATAGCCGAGATAGCATCCTGGTACGATCAGCCAAGCCCTGCGTTAACTCCCGACGAAAAACTAGAACTAACTGAAACAATTCAACTTGTTCGCGTTGCACTCAAACGTATCGAGCCTCATCATCGCTCGATCTTGATTCTTCGCGAATACGAATGCCTCAGTTACCAAGAAATCGGCGAGCGACTTGGCGTTGGCACAGGGACAGTTCGTAGCAGGTTGTCACGAGCAAGAGACAGAATGCGAAAAGAACTTGTCCTGATCACCAAGAAACAAAACGTGCTGAGTGGTTCCGCCTGAACCTAGCCACGGATTATTCATGAGGCCGGACTACAGGTCCATAAAACCCAGGGCAAACCAAGGGGGTTTGTGGGGCCACCCACAAATTGCCCTGCCCCGGTGAGCCTTGCTGCAAAATTGCGTAGGATCGTTTTGAAGCGTTCTTCAACAAGCCATTTTGCCGATTGCATTCAATTTGCAGGTGACCAACTGCACGAAAAAGCCATTATCAAATAGCTTCTCGAACGAAAGATCGCGATTGCCCTCTCTCCACGCTCCAAATATGTGAGAACTCAAATGAAGATGCATCGATACGTTTTCCTTATCGCTGGTTGTTTGGTGCTCTTGGCTTCATTGACTCTTACAGGGCAAGATCCAAAAGTCGTTACCGACCAGCACCCTCCGATCGATTCGTTCAAGGCGTTGCTTGGCAATCAACATCAGAAGCGAGTCGATGCATTGGCCACCATCAGCGCGCAATGGAACGATGACGACGCGGGACTGATGATGGAATCCGCACGGTTTTCGCAAGATCCCAGAAGTCGTGACGCGATCATGAATATGTTGGCCACAAAATCTGGCAAGCAGTTTGGTGATTTCGATCAGTGGTACCAATGGATTTGGAATCAAGATGTGAAACTGCATCCGAATTACGCCTCCTTCAAACACGATCTTTATCGTCAGATCGATCCTCTGTTCGCGGAGTATTTTTCAGACAACTACAAAGCAACCATTCGATTGGACGAAATCCGCTGGGGTGGTGTGCGTCGCGATGGAATTCCGCCGCTAAAGAACCCGGAAACAATTTTGGCTGCCCAAGCCACCTACCTGAATGATTCGGATGTCGTTTTTGGAGTCTCGTTTGGAGGCAAGGCGCGAGCCTACCCGAAACGGATTCTTGCATGGCATGAAATGGTCAAAGATCATGTTGGCGGGCTCTCGATCAATGGTGTTTACTGCACGCTGTGTGGTTCAATGATCATTTATGAAACTGAGTTCGGCGGAATACACTATGAACTCGGTACAAGTGGTTTTCTGTATCGATCGAACAAACTGATGTACGACCACGGAACAAAGTCGATGTGGTCGACGCTGAAAGGCGAACCGGTTGTTGGGCCTTTGGTCGGCAAAGGCATCAAGCTCAAGTCGCGACATGTGGTCACGACGACTTGGGGACAATGGAAAGCAGATCATCCGGACACAGATGTTCTGTCCTTGAACACAGGGCATCGACGTGATTATGGCGAAGGCGTCGCTTACCGCAGCTATTTTGCGACTGACGATTTGATGTTTACCGTGCCCAAAATCGACAAGCGACTCAAGAACAAGGACGAAGTTTTGATTGTTCGCGTCGGTAAGGAACCAGTAGCGATCGCAGCAGAATTCCTGACCAACAATCGTGTCTACCATGACCAAAATGACGGCACTGCGTTCGTTGTCGTGACCGATATTTCAGGAGCCAATCGAGTCTACGAATCGAAAGATATTCAGTTCGATAAACACGCTGGTTATCGGATGATTGGTTCCAAAGATGGTCAGCAATGGCGAGTTACTGAAGACGCGTTGGTGTCAAAAGATCAATCAAAGCGTTTGAATCGGCTGTCCGCACATCGCGCGTTTTGGTTTGGCTGGAAAGCGGATCATCCCAACGTGCGACTGGTGAAGTAAAACAGCAGCAATGCTGCGTTTGCTTGGCCGGCTGGCTACGGTTTTAAGGAGTCACGAACTCGAGTGCTTGAAGTAGCGCATCGTACTCGTCATAGCAGCATAGGCACTGGTCGATGTGCCGTTTGACTTTCTCAAGAGCTTCTGGGATTTCGCTGCCCAGCAATTCGTGGTCAACAAATTCCGCTAGATGTTCAAAGCAACCGTCGCAGTCAATTGCATCTGGCATCGATGTTGCAACCATCTGCAACAATTTCTTTGTCTGTTCATTATCCAGTTTCATTGTTCTGCTCTTTAAGCAAACAAGTCAGGAAATACATCAACGGAAATGCCAAATCGATTATTCGTGCCGCAATGCGTCGATTGGATTCATCCGTGCCGCACGCATCGCTGGATACATTCCACTGACCAGTCCAACAGCGATCGCAATTAGGACGGCAAGCGGTATGGTTTCGTAGACAATTGCCGGCTTGGCTTCGCGAATTGCATCCGGCAGTGCATTGAATTGTGCAGGAAAACCACTTCGTACGGCGTTGATCCCAAGGTCATACATCAACGGCCCAAGGAACCCCAAGGCAATTCCTGCAAAGGCACCTGCCACCGACAGCACCAATGTCTCGACCAAAAACTGTCGGACAATGTCGGCTCGTTTGGCCCCCAAGGCACGACGGATTCCAATCTCTCTGGTTCGTTCTGTCACACTTGCAAGCATGATATTCATGATTCCAATTCCGCCGACCATCAAAGAGATGCAAGCGATCAGAATACCAATGCCTAGAAACATCAATCGCAAATTCCTGGCTTGTTCCAAGAGTTCCAGTGGCACCACGACAGCCACATCATTTGCCTCTGCATGTTTTGTGTCCAAGATCTCTTGGATCATTGCCGATGAATTGCGAACCTGATCGACGCTTTTTACCTGAAGCGTGATTTGATTCAACTCCATGATCTCGACTTGGAATTGACCGCTTCGACGAGTGACGATTTTGTCACCAACACGATTCTGGATGGTCTGGATGGGGACGTAGACGTCGGCCGAGAAGTCTTGAGAATCCAACGACCCACCGATGGCTGCTGACGCGTTCCGCGGCTCCAGCACACCGACGACTGTGTAATAGTCAGTGCTCTCAGGGACGTAGACTCTTTTATTCAAGGGCTCTTCAAACGGGAACAACTTTTCGCTGACGCCTGAGGAGATTACACAAACGTTCGCCCCATTGATCCCATCAGGGTCGGAGAGAAAACGCCCGCCATTGCCGCGGATCTTCAGTTGGTTCACCTCCGCATAGCCCGGCGTGCACCCTACGAGTCTTCCGTCAACGATTTGGTCTCGGAACGTAAATTGTCGGCGGATCTCTCGGATGGGGATCGCTGTGGTGATGGTTGGCACCGCCGCAAGGATCCGGTCCAAATCACTCCGCAGCAATCCATACTGCGAAGCCGCCATCCCAGCGAGCTTTTCTTCGGGTGGTTTTTGGCTGCGAACGATAATCGTATTCGCACCCAGCGATTCAATTTGTTTCTGAACTTGATCGCTAGCGCCTTGGCTGATCGCGGTCAGTAAAATGACTGCCCAAACACCGATCAGAATTCCCAGCATGGTAAGGAACGATCGGAGCGGGTGCAGCAAGAGACTCTTGACGCCGAGTTGAAATGTGCGAATCCAAAGAAGCATGATTTGTCACTTTACTGGCGAGCCAGCAACTCCTCGATATTCGCTCTTTGCAAACGCTTGGCTTCGATGCGGCGTTCTTCCGAAACCAATTCATCCATGTGAAGCATTCCATCTTTCAAGCGAACAATTCGCTTTGCACGCTCGGCAACATCGTCCTCGTGCGTGACCATGATAATGGTGCGGCCTTCCGAATTCAGTTCGTCAAAGATATTCAGGATCTCTTCTGTTGTCATCGAATCCAAGTTACCAGTTGGTTCATCTGCCAACACAAAGAACGGGTCATTGACCAAGCTGCGGGCTATTGCCACGCGTTGTTGTTGACCACCGGAAAGCTGCGTTGGGCGATGATCCAATCGGTCTGCCAAGCCAACTCGGCCAGCAAGTTTGACAGCTCTGTCGCGTTCCTTTGCCCCCAGTTTACCTTGGTAGTAAAGCGGCACTTGGATGTTTTCGACAACCGTCAATTGTTGGATCAAGTTGTATGATTGAAACACGAACCCAATTCGTTGGCTGCGAATCTCTGCCAATTCGTCATCGGACATCAAGGCGATGTCATCGTTGCCCAGCAGTAAGTGCCCACTGGTTGGTTTGTCCAGGCAGCCCAGCAGGTTCAGTAAAGTACTTTTACCGCTACCGGATGGCCCCATGATTGCAACGTAATCGCCTTCGGGAACATCGAACGAAACACCGCGCAGCGCGCGTACCGTTTCGCTCTTCAAGACGTACTCTTTTGTCAGATCGCGGATCGCCGTTGCCAGCTTTACCTTGCCTGCGCTTTTGTTATCGCTCAAGTTTCGTTATTCCCAATTGGTTGGCCGAGTACGAATTGAATTCGTCCACTCACCCCCGCCCTTACAGTACCGACTAGGTTCCACCGCCAGGCCTGCCAGCTCCACCAGGTCGTCCGCCGCCGCCAGCTCCACCAGGTCGTCCGCCTTCACCTCCGCCGGGTCGTCCGCCACCAGGTCGCCCGCCGCCTTCGGCACCGTCAGGTCGCCCGCCACCAGCGCGTCCACCGCCATCACGTCGTCCGCCGGCTCCGCCACCAGGTCGTCCACCACCTCCGGCTCCCCCATCGCGTCGTCCACCTCCGTCACCAGGTCGTCCACCACCTCCAGCTCCCCCATCGCGTCGTCCACCTCCGCCGGCTCCGCCACCAGGTCGTCCACCGCCAGGCCCACCACCGGCTCCGCCACCAGTCCATTTGGTCGCGCCGCTTTTGCCGTCAGGTTTGCCGCCTTCGCCCGCTGAACTAGCAGTCGATCTCTTTTCACCAACCGTGTTCAACTTCTGGAACTCGGTATTGTCTTCGGCGGTCACTTCGGGCAAATCCATGAGGTCCAGATGTTGCCTGAGATTCAAGACGACGTTGTCGTTCTCGGTCAAACCTTCATCGATCGTTGCCATCGTATCGTTGGTCGCGCCAACTTTGACTTCTTTGGTGACGAATTTCGACGGTCCTTCTTTGACAAGGCAATAAAGTTTCCCGCCATGCTCGTACAAACCTTGGATGGGAATTTGCAATACGTCAGCAAGCTGTTCTACGAAGATCTGGACTTCGGCCGTCATGCCCGTACGAATCACATCGGGCGGATCCAAAATTTCGATGAACGCAGCGTACTCTTTGATCGAAGAGCTAAAGAAGCTGTTGGGTTCCGCGTACCGATTCACTTTCTTCACGCGTCCTTTCAGGCCCAGTCCACGGACCGCACCAACACCAACCTTCACAGGCATGCCTTCTTGTACCAAGGTAATGCGTGATTCATTGATCTTGCATTTGATTTGCATTTGCGTTGGGTCGGGCAATCGAATGATCGTTTGTCGTTCTCTGACCGACGCTCCTGCCTCGACAACAAACTCAGCACCGCCACGACCACTGAATTTATTCGCATGCACAACGATGCCATCCGCCGGCGCTAAAATCAGGCATCTTTCTAACTGCTGAGTAACGTCGGCAAGCTCCTGCTCAGCTTCCTCCAGAGCGCTGTCGAATGCGGCGAGCTGTGCTTGTGCGGCCGCGATATCACTATCAAATTGGACCAGCATTTTCTTTTTGGTCAGGTCTTGAAGCACACGCAATCGACTCTGCGACGATTCGACCAATGTCTGAGCGTTTTCGACCGCGAATCGGTCGGCCTCAAGTTGCAGTTCTTTGACAAGTCCTTTTGCGACAAGCCGTCTGCTACTTTCAAGTGCCAGTTGAGCCTTGCGAAGTTCTTGCTCGGCAACAGCAATCTCGCTCTTCAGCGCCGCCTCTTCTGTTTTGAATACTCCCTCAAGGTACTCTTGCCGAGCGATCTTGGCTTGTTCGACAGACGCGGTCGCAGTCGTGACGTTGGCGTTTGCGGTTGTCAGTTTGATTTTATTTTCGCGGACTTCCGTTTCGATCGCCGCTGCATCCAGTTCAACGATGCGATCGCCCTTGGTTACTTTTGCACCTTCGTCGATAACCCACAAAATGGGGACGCCGCTGTATCCACGAGACTTCACTTCGCAGATGACTTCTGTATTGCTGCTGCTTTCGATCTCGCCCTGTTCCAGCACAACATGATCGAACGGGCCTTTGATAACCGGTTCAACGATCAATTCGCTTTCACCGCCTGTCTGCTTTTTCAAGTAGAAGAATTTGTAGCCCAGGAAGCCGAGCACTCCCACCAAGCACAGGAACACCAGCAAGCCCCCAACCATGCCGCCTCGACGACGACCTCGGCCAGGTAAAAAAATGCGCTTGATCATACGGTGCTCGGTGTTTTCAAAGGGATCGGGACCATTTGTTGGAACCCCAGTCAGGAAGGCTGGTTCTGCCGTATCAGATGCAATGTTGGCAGATGGTAGGAGTAGGTTCGATATTCTAGTCAAATGTCAAAATACTTGTCTTCAGTTATCGTTAGATTCGCAGGCAACTTACCCGAAAGCGCGTCAAAGTTGAGGGCAAAACGGGGGTTGATCTCGACTTTGACCCCGTCCGCTATTTTTGCGCCGGCTTTCCGCAGCCAAGAGGCGTGCAAGTCGGAAATCGCCGCCATTGCTAGTTCTGGGGTATCTGTAGGGGCTCCATTGGCATTTTTGACTGGAGCAAATGCTTCGCTGGGAAGCGACTCGACTACGAAACCATTGTTGGCAGCTGGCAAGAGGTCAAAGATGAAACGTTCAAACTTGATCGCGTTGGGCTCCTCCGGCGTGACGGATTGCCCGCTTGGGTCGACGAACGCAACCTTCTTGCTGGCCCGATGAAAAGGCAACGCATCGACGGACTCATTCATTCGGACCAAGAATTCACGGTCAATCACGTGAACTGCAATGTTGCCAGCCCAAAGCCGAATCTCACCATCGTCATCTAACACATTGGCAGCCGATTCAGGCAGGTCACTGTATTCAATGATCTCGACTTTGCCATCGATCAAAACGACGTTGCCGACCTTTTCCATTGGATAACGTTTACGCACAACCTGCGTTGTCATTTCACTTGCCGCCATCAAGTGATGCCCGATCAATTCTGGATCGCAAAGAGCCACCAGCGGATTGTCGACTTGAAAATACGCAAAGTGCTTGATGCCTCGTTTGGACGCATCATCCAAGCACCCACTGCGATGCAGCGCGCGGACGGTTCCACCATGCCCGTCAGGACTGAGCGCCAAAGAACTTTTGCTGGACATCAATAACTTGCCAGTTGCCGAATCAACCGCAGGCATTGTTCCTTGCTGAAAGATCGTTACATCATCAGAGTTCAGTCCCAAGTAATCATTGGATTGAAAATAGCTGCGTGTTTCTGCGTCAGTGGCTGCGCTGGTCATGATGTACAGCGGAATGTTTGCACCGTAGCAGGTAGCGATGGCTTGCAGGCGATCTGCAAACATTTGAAACAACGTTCGCCCAGAGACAGGACCGATTTCAAACATTCCTTTTGGTTGATCAAATCCCAATCGCGTGCCCTGTCCGCCAGCAACCAAGACCGCGCCGACTTCGCCGTCGCGTAGCGCCTGCTCGCCCCGCTGGTGAGCTTGTTGTACGGTCCAGCTCGCGCCGGTTCCATCGGACTTGACCGCGGGAGGTGGAGATGCGGCAGCTGCCATGGCCGCAAAGTCCGGTTTCTGATCTTCGCCGGCAATTAGCTGGTCAATCAAAGCAAGATCGATATCGTTGACCTGATCGACTAGGTCGGATCGTTGTTGGCTGTTTAGCTGATCCCAAAACTGAAGTACGTGTTGCTGCGAATGCTGTTTCAGTTTTTGCTGGAGTGACTCGGGAGGCAAGTTCATAGAGGTTCGGCTGGATGTGCGGATTGGTGCATCAATGACGATGGTGCCAAGATGGATTGTCGTAACGCTGCGATCGCAACTCGTTCATGCGTGGAAGAATTGTGTCACAGAAAACTTGATCGGACATTTCGTTCACTACTTCGAACTTGGATTCTATGTCCCGCCGCAATTGCTGAGCGTCCAGTGGAATGTTCGTCACAAACTGCCGGTGATCACGCCCCTCACGATAATTGGGCTGCCGGGGTGCTTCCGACAAACAAGATGACAGGGCATTGAGATCGGCGGCGTAAAGCACGGTACCGTGATACAAAATGTGCTTGCGGCCAATTCGCAGGCTGTTGCCTGAACACTTGCGGTTTTGCCATGTCAAATCGCATATTCCTTGCAATTCGACTTCGGGCAGTTGGGTTTGAACCGCCGCCAAAACACGGCTCATTACGTATTGATGTGCCACATCGATCTTGCGTAGCCCGCCTCCCAGATCTTGATCCAATACGACGCTGTACATCAAGCAGCCGGCCCCGCCAACGACTGACGCACCGCCGCTACATCGCCGCAAGACTGGCGTTGATTGTTGAGCACAGTATTCGCGATTGACTTCAAAATCAACGCGGCTGGAACGCCCGATGATGACGACCGTCTGATCAAATTCCCACAGCCGGAGAGTTGACGGCACCTGCCCCGCATCAGCGGCTTGCAAGACGGCATCGTCACACGCCAAATGCTCTGCTGGCGATCCCAGTTTTTGTCGAATGATCTGCACGTTGATTTACTCGGGCCGAAGAGCGTCAATGAGCGGAATCCGAAGGACTTGGCGGACAGCAACCAGCCCAGCCAGCAACCCGAAGGCGATGATTCCGATGACGACCAACACTGGCTGCAACACAGGCAGTCGAGTGCCGCTAAGCCAAGCGTAGGGCAATACGGCGATGATCGCACAAATCGCTCCGCAACCAATTCCCAGCAACAACAAAGTCGCCGTTTCGGTCAACACCACACGCGCAAGTCGCTTGCGAGAAAATCCGATCGCTCGCATCACTGCCAATTCTTTACGTCGCTCCAACACACCGCGCAGTTGAGCGACCGCCAGCCCAATTGTCCCCAACAGCAATCCCAACGCACCCAGACTTTGAAAGGTTCGCAAGTATGTGTTTTGCACCGCCAGCATCCCCGAAAGCACATCTGCCGAATCGGATACGTCCATGCCTATGTCGCCCAATCGACTCTCAAGCGCCGAAGCAACGGTTGTTCGATCCGCTTCATCGCACGCGAACAGAAAGAATTGGCTTCCGCTGATTCGCGGAAAGTGCTCTTTGAAATTGTCGTCGCCAATCAACAACCGCCCCTGCAAGACGCTATTGCTAAGCAAACCGACAACCTTGAAATGCAGTTCTTTCTCCGGAAAGTCGAACGACCGAGTTTTACCAATGCCACCCATTTGCAACGCCCACATCGCAGTATTCTGATCCAACACAACCGGCAACGGATCCGCTTCGGTTCCCAGTGCCGACGAATTCAATAGATCCCACGGCGAACCTCCCTCGTCAATCGTCTCGTGCGAAGCCCACGCAAATCCTGGCAGATCATCGTTCGATCGAATGATTTCACCCAATTCATCTGGCACCCCAAGAACCGTTGGCTGCGAAGCCTGGTAAAGATTGTTGCAACTCGCATCTTGCCCTGGACGCATACGCATTGTGACCACCGAATTGTCCGGCAACATGCCAGCGTCTTCGCCCATCAAATCTCTACGCACCTGTTTGTCGCGAAAGTTCTTGTACAACGGTGTCGCTGAACGAGCAATCAAGTCGAACCCGCCCGTTCCTTTCTCTGTCGGCTGAAGCTGCAGTGCTGCCATCGCAATGATCAGAAAAGCCGCTGTGGCCATCAAACCGATCGTCAACGTGCTACGTAAAGGATTTCGTGATGCACTGCGTGTTGCCAATGAGTTGACGCTATAGGCTGTGGCTTGGGAGGTTCCGCCTGCGATTCGGCGTGGCAGCCGAAGTCTTGCGTGCATCAAAAACAAAATCGCGATCAGCAACAACATTCCACCACCGACAAACCCGCCAGCCGCGGCTTGTCCTCCGGCAATCGCGCCACCGATTGCGATCAATACGGCACATACCGCCATCACTGTGGGCACAACCGGAAACTTGCGTTGTTGCGTCGATGATTCGATGCCAGCTACCTGATTGTCCTCGCGTCCACTGACCAACGACTGAGCATCACGTTTCAATAGCGAACGCAAAGTCCACCAAAGCGTGATCGCGCCCACAGCCCAACCACTGACGGCCCCGATCAACAAACTTTGTGGGCTCGCGTAGAACCGCAGAAAAGGAACCGTGACGGCGCCGACCCACAGCGTTCGCAAACCCCACAGAACAAGCTTGGCATACAGCACGCCTCCCAGTACTCCCAACGCAACGCCAATCGATGAAACGATAAGCCCCTCGCCAAGCGTCAACTTTCCAATCCGTTTTGGAGTCCAGCCAACCGCCAACAAAGTTCCAAATTGGCGAATACGCTGAACCAACCCCAGTCGAAACAGCATCGTGATCAACATGATGGCTGCAAAGATCACGAAAAAGCTAAGCGACAAAAACAATCCGTCGAATGGTGTCGTGCCCTTCGCGGCAGCCAATTGTTGATCACGTATCGCATGCGGCTGCCAACCCAAATCATCCAGCAGCGGTTGCAGCGTGTCGCTGATTTGCTTTTCCAGCTGATCTTGCGAACCGGCAGACGTGGCAATTCGCAATCCCGTTGTTTTGCCGAACCGACTGCCAAACAGCTCCTGGCCTTTCGCAAGCGGAATGAAAGCCTTGGGCGTCAGGCGATGATTGTTCCAGTAGTCATCGTCGTCGCTGTTTGTTTTTCGCTTCAGCGGGAACGGCAAATCCCAATCGTTGATCGAACGCTGGTCAGTGACACCAGGAACATCTGGCGTCAAATTTGGATCGTTGTAGACGGTAGGTCGTTCGCCAAACACAGCAGGTCGATTTCGCCGACCGTATGGCTTTGTCGGCTCGGTGATTTCAACGACTTGCGTAACAACGGCATCAAAGAACCTTTCGATTTCCAATCCATCTTCGACTTCCGGTTCGTAGTACGCCAGACGCAGTGGAGTGCCGACGGTGGCAGACAATCGCTCGGCTGCCCAATTGTTAATCACGACGGGAACACGCCCCTGCAAACCTTTGTCGATCGATTCAGGCAGTTCAAAATTCAATGGCAACGATTCCGAATTATCAATCGCGGTCACAATGCTGTAAGGAACCGACGCGGCCACGGTACCGTCGTCATTTAAACGCTCGATCGCATTGGCCAAATACGTCGAGACTTCCGTGACACTTCCCTCAGGCAACACTTCCTTTAGTTTGTCGACTGCGGCTTCTTGGATCAGCAAACGATCGCTGACAAGCGAGTAGTAATCAAACACGATGGCATCATCGCTTTCGTCGTCTTTGGGAAAGCGCTGTGTCATTCGCGTCAGACTCAACCCCAAGTCGCCAAGGCCCACCGAAAGCTGATCGGTTTTGATTTCCGAATCCAACAAAACCACATTGGCCTGTCCGTCTCTGTCCAAGACTTCGTTGATAACACTCCGCGCGACGTAGACGTTTTTAGGCGCAGCCTGATTGGCTGCCATCGAGAACCGGCCAAGCCCACGATCAGCGATCACGTCAACCACCTTCATTCGCGGCAATCCCTGCGTGCGGATGTCGCGTTTGCCAAGCGTGCTGTCGGCTGGAACTGCCTGCTCCTCTGGCAAACGCAACGTGATTTCGTCGCCAACCGATACTCCCAATTCCTGTGCCGCCGACGAATTCAAAACCACCGATTGTTCACCAGGCATTTCTTTGGGCACGATCCCAGCCGTATCCAACTGCCAAAAATTGTCATCGCAACCAATGATCTGCAGTGACCCCGAACGCCGAAGGTTCGAATCGTCAAACGTTTCACCAACACCGGTCGTGAAAAGCATCAACGGGTAGGCGTTGATGTCCTTGGGCACGATGCCTTCGGGTGAAAAAAAAGCTCCGGGAGCCAGCACTGTATTGGTTTTCCCAAGCCGCTCTGTTGTCAGCGCACGCAAGCTGCCCTTCATCGAATCGCCTACCAACAGCGCTCCAACAATCACGGCTGTGGCTGTGGCGACCCCTAAAGCCACCGACGTGTTGATCTTCCACGAATGTCGAAGCCCAGCCCGAATCATCTTGGCCAGTGAAAGCGTATTGGCGGAAGTTGAATTCATAAGTGTGACGATTGTTCTTGACGAATGGCGTGAACGAAGGCGAACGGCAGACTGGCTTTTTGATTCTGGGTCATTTTGGTAACCCGACGCGTGAGCGAGGGACAACGCGAATCCCACGCACACGTCGGGTTACATTTCTTCAGGCAGCTTGGGCAGCACGAACACCCCACTCTGGTTGGTAGTTTCGAATCTGCTGGTCGCCCAACGAGGCTCATCATACGGAATATTCGGAACATCGGGAACGATCCGCAGTCCGCCCAGGGACCACAAACACGGGTGCTATCGCCTGTAACGTTCTGGCAAACCGCATTCGGATTTGATGCCACAGAGTACCGATTGAAAGCAAAAGAGCCTGCGGAATGGATTTTCGTTGCATAGCGGCTACCACGCCGAATCGATATTCAAGGATGATAGACGTGTCACAGCTAAATTTTGCGCCAATCGCATTTCGGGCAATTACGCTCTCGACACTCTTCTTGATTGGTTGCAATTTTGAAAATGCGCCAGACCTTTTGGAACATCCTCCGTTGATCGAGGACCCAGCCCCTCTGGTCAAATCGCCTAGCGACCTAGATGTCAGCCCAATACATCGCATCGCGAAAAAACCAGTCGCCTTAAGTGCTCCGATCGTCACTCCCGCGTCTCCGCCACCAGTGCTTGAGGGACCAGCAGAGTTGCCTGGAGTGATCGCAAAACCTAGTTCCCTACGTCTATCAACCGATCCTGATTTTCAACCAAACCAATATGACGGTTACGATCCCACCGGTGGCGAACCTACGTTTACCAAGATTGCGCAAGAGCCAAAGCCATTCACACCGCGGCCCTACCATGGCTACGACCCGATGGCTCCATCTGGCAAAACAAATCCCACGACCGAACCGTTACTGAAACCACTACCGATTGCAGAGCCCGCATCGGAACCGCTGCCGATTCAAGAACCACTGCAGTTCCCAGAACCAGGTTCAGATCCACTGCAACTTCCAGAGCTCGATTCAGAACCAATGGAGCTTCCAGAGCTCGGTTCAGAAACTCTACAACTTCCAGAGCCCACTTCAGCTTCTGACTCGGAGCAAGTTCCAGAACTAGAACTAGAACCAGAAGTCCAAGAGTTGCCTGCACCCGCACCATCGCTGGAAGAAATCGCGCCACTCGATCAGGAACCCGATACAACAATTCAAGAACCGTCTTTGAGTGACCTGCCGGACTTACCACAAAACGACCAAGAGGAGATCTGTCCTGATCCGCCGCCCATGGAGGATCCGATGGGATTGCCTCCCGACGATTTGCAATCCACAGCATCATCGAATTTGCCACCGCAAATAACGACCGAGCCAAGACCGTTTGACGCAAGTGACTTGCCAGAAACATTGCGTGGTGTATCGCTAGACGAAATTCTTCGACACGCATTCAACGGCGCACAAGTGTTGCGGTCGCTTGGCATTCGCGTGATCGACAACCCTGCATCAGCGGTCACCGTCTACGATCCAGCGATTACGGTTAACGACCCATTCTTTGGTGAAAGCGCTGCTCTTTCTGAGTTCGATGCACTGTTGTCAGGAAGCATCAATTCACAGAACAACGACCGCGTATTCAATAACGCCACACTGGGCGGGCAGGTCCAAGAGCTAACGCAAGACTTGGTGAACTTTAATGGCGGTTGGCAAAAACGATCCCAAAATGGTGCTTTATGGGATGCAACCGTGCAAACGATCTACGACAACAACAATCGTGCGGGCAACAACTTTCGAAACTACTGGGAAACTCAATTCTCTGTTGGCGTTCGTCAGCCTTTGTTGCGAGGTGCCGGAACAGAGTTCAATCGTATCGCTGGACCAAATGCACAGCCAGGATTCAACTTTAGCAATGGCATCGTTATCGCAAAGCTAAATTCAAAAATCAGCGCCGTTGACTTTCAAATTGGTGTCAAGAATTTTGTGCGTGACATTCACACAGCCTACTGGCGGCTGCAACAAAACTACCAAGACCTTGGCCAAATTATCGCTGCACGCGACTTGGCATATAAAACTTGGCAAGCAACGCTGGCCAAAAAACAATCGGATTTGATCGGCGCTGACAAAGAAGCACAGGCGAGAGCAAAGTACTATCGTTACGTTCGCCAAGTCCAAGTAGCTCTTGGCGGCGATTCAGGTCAAGGCGGCCTTTACTCGGCGGAGCGCCAATTGCGAAAGCTAGCTGGGATGGCGATTGTCGATCGTGAACTGCTGCAACCAACAGACATTGCGAACACGGCTGAATATGTCGTCAACTACGACAACAGCCTGGCAACAGCGATCGCTCAGCGTCCCGAACTTAAACGCCAAACACTTGCTCTTCAGCAACAGCGGTTAAGAATGGTTGCCGCCAAGAACTTCTTGTTGCCGCAATTGGATTTAATCGGGCGATATCGAATTCGCGGCTTTGGTGACGACCTGGCTGGCAGCGGTGCCCGGTTCGATGCCGCCTCCGAAGATTTCTTTTCACTGGATCATCAAGAATTCGAATTCGGAGTCGAAGTCGGCACACCCGTCGGCCGCCGCCAAGCACACGCGGCGGTCCGACACGCGAAACTGCAAGTCCACAAAGAGCAATCGATCCTTGATGAACAGCATCGTGATGTGCAATTGCAAGTCAGCGACGCGTTGGCCGAAGTGAATTCAAGTTTCCAGGCCTACCAAACCTCGCGGCAGCAAGCCGAAGCTTCACGAGAACGATTGGAAGCATCCAAAACGCTCTTCGAAGTCGACAAAATCGAAATCGAATTCATGCTCGAGGCGCAAGAAGAGTTGCTGGGTATCGAACTGCAGCTTTCGAGTGATCAAATACGCTACGTACTTGCGATGGTTCGCCTGAACGACGCCACCGGCGACCTGCTAGCAGAAAGCAACGTGATCGTGTCAACACCCTGCTGCCACTGAGATGGCGACTTTCAAAGTGGCCGTCGATCTCCGAGCGACGTAGCCCGACCGAACAGGTAGCCA
>CAYNNP010000092.1:0-1169 GCA_964398215.1 uncultured Pirellulaceae bacterium
GGCTAGCGCCAACGGCTCGTAGGCTGACCTTTGACAAAGCTGATTCGATATCAGGCAGCGGCGAACAGTCGACTGCGTCGCTGCCGCGGCTTCATCTGCGTTGTGTCCGGCATCACATCTGCCAAAGCGGTCGCAGAGTCTCCGTTGCAAGCCGATATCAATGACTGAACTTCGGCTGGATCAGTGATTTCGCACAATGGCTGAATCCCACCAGAAGACTGCGCGATCAGCACAATACGGCTTCCACAACGCAGCAAACTAACCCGAGTTCTGGGATCCAAATTGGTAGTACCCAGGCTTTCCAAAACACCTTTTGGAATGCTGCCTGAGCTTGCAGCCCCGTTGCCATATTTCTTTGACATCCAAACCAGACCACCGAATAGTCCCAACACAATCGCAAGCGCAAACCCAACGGTCAGCGTCGGTGTCGACGAATCTGAACGTTCTACTTTTGCTTTAGCGTCGTTTGACGCAACCGCGCCAAGTGAAGGAAATTCATTCGCCAAGTTTGTATCGACTGCAGAACCATAGTTCTGGGGGGCATCGCCTCTCGCGAATCGAATCGGCCCAACCAACAAACAAATGAACACGATTAAAAGCGAGATCCGGTAGTTCATCATGCTCAAACGCCTATCAATTCAAGAATTCGGACACAAAACCGATCGTCCATCGCCAATAACTCACCTCGCGCGATCAACCGCTCATTGACGTAAATGTTGACGGTGTCATTCACCATGTCATCCAGCGCAACCAAACTGCCACGTCGCAACTTCAGAATTTCTTCCAACCGCATTGTCGTCCGGCCAAGCTCAATGCGCAAATCCATTTCGACTTCGCCAACCACGTTTGTGGACGTGTGAGTTCGCGGAGCGGGAGTATCGTGCAGATCTTGTAGATGAAATGGCTTCGGCGACACCTTCGCGCGCTGACGCTGTGCCAGCTGACTTTGGTCGCCTTTGGTAGCACCTGGCATGGGCTTCACTTGGCAATTCGTTCGGTTTCACAAGGGCTTCACAGCGCGGGGCCGTAAATGGGAAACTCCCAGTCTTACGTGTCCTTGAAAAGGCGGTTCATTTCAAGACCAATCCATGTCAATAACACCCGCCGGATTTAGCTATCATGTGAGGTCTAACCAGTTACGTATCTTCAAGGGCTTCATAGATAAGAGT
>CAYNNP010000092.1:1269-16126 GCA_964398215.1 uncultured Pirellulaceae bacterium
GCGCAGCAGGCGGAAATGGTTCAAGCGATGCCATGACAACTGACATGCGCGAGTGGCAAGACGCGACCGGAAAATTCAAAATCCAGGCCAAGATGATTTCGTTCAATGACGGTGTCGTTGAGCTTCAGAAAGCAGATCGCCGTATCATCAAATTGCCTCTCGCAAAACTCAGCGACCAGGATCAACAGTTCTTAAAAGATTTGGAAAAGAAAGTTTCACAGGACAACCCGTTTGCCGGTGGGGTAATGAAAAGTGATCCGAAAAAGCCAAAGGCGGAAAGTGGTGTCGCCGCCAGCAAGGGCATTAATTCGATCAAGCCGCAAATGGCTCTGAACCAGTTGACGCTCAAGAAACTGGGATGGGTATATCAACCCAATCCGCGCGAGACTCAGTCGCAATCTAACCGAGTATTGAACCTTGTCTCCTCCGCCGCTGGCCGCACCTCGATTCACAATCGTCCTGCTGGCAACGTTTTCAATTCGGACAAAACGATCGCTGCGGTGGGTTTCACCAATCCATTCAGCAAGAAAACAGATGTGTTCGTGATCGATCTGGTCAAAGGATCTGTCATGGCGCAAGGCGTCCTTGACTACGAACAAGCAACCGTTGCTGCGGTCAACGCAGACGGCACAACGATTGTTACGATCCTGCAGCGCCGAGGCCGGGATCCTGGACGCTTGGACTTTTGGGATGTGCCACGAGGATTTGAAAATGTCACTAGCTGGCAGACAGGATCTGGGCAACGATCCGATCCTGAATTCGCACCCCAAACCGCGGCCTTCGTCGGCGATGAAAAATTAGTTACCGTCGGCAAGAACTTGGCTTCCTGGGACATTGGCGAGGGCACGGCAGATTTTTCGATTCCTCTTTCAACTTCGACTGCAATCACAAGAAATTCTCTGGCTGGGCAGTTCAGTCCCAGTGGCGAAGAAATTGCAATGTCGATTGGCAACGCGGTCAACGTGATTCGTGTTGCAACGGGCGAGTCGATTGCCACAATCGATGTTGAACAACCGGTATCAGCGCTGGCGTTCTCCGATAGCGGCAAGTTTCTCGCCGGGCTTAGCCCCAGCGATTCTTCGATTTGGGTCTGGAACATGGAGACCAATGAACTGGCGCAAGAACTAACTGCTCAAAATGGAACCGGCAGTACGCTTCGATGGATCGGCCAGAACCATTTATTGGTCGGGCAAGCGTTGATCGACATCAAGCTCCGGGCGACCGTTTGGACATTCAACTTCCGCGGAACCATCGCGTCGGCTCAAGACGGGCGTCACTGGTTGTTAACAAAAGAGAAATTCATCCCCGTTGAACTATCACCGCCAAGCCTGGCTACGAAAACCGCGAGTTTGGATGCGAAATCGATCCTAGCGATGGAACCTGGAAGCGAAGTCGCAATCGAGATGCAGTTGCCATTCACGGCAGCAGAACAACAAGAGATCCGGCGCAAGCTGACTTCGATTCTGGCTGCCAACAGTATCAAAGTGAATGATGCTGCGAAACTGAAATTGGTTTGCAAAGTTACCAAGGGCAAGCAAGACACGCGCCGGTACATCGGTTCTGGCAGCGTGACCTACGTCCCCAACAACGGCTCAATTGAATTCATCTCTGAAGGCCACAAGCTTTGGGCGCGAACAAAGTTCTTTGGGCCAAGCACAATGATGATGGTGGGTCGCGACGAGAACATTCAAACGGCGACCGACCGCTTGTGCAAACCCAAACCGTCGTTTTTCATGGATGTCAAACTACCAAAGTATTTGACAAAGCTGCCTGGAGGAAAGCCACTGGGAACCTCTACTTTATAGGCCTATTGATTTGAATTCTGATCTTGTCTGGTGGCTGACGCCACCAGCTAGGGTTGTGTCGGCTTGTTGATTTATTTGCGTGACATATTTTTGTGAGCCGATGGCGCTAGCCACGGGCCTCGAAGGGTTGCGTTATCACCACAAGGCCCGCGGCTAGCGCCCTGCGGCTCAGCAGACCAACAAACCCTTGACGACTTCCGCTACGCCTGATCACGATTCGTCGTTCTCTTTGTTCATTTGCAAGTGAACCATGTGGCGATATCGGCCACCCTTGGCAAGTAGCTCGTTGTGACTTCCCACTTCGACAACCCGCCCTTCCTCCAGCACGACAATTTTATCGGCGCCAGTGATGGTGCTAAGCCGGTGGGCGATGACAAAAGCAGTTCGGTCTTGTAATAAGTCCGCAAGACTGTTTTGGATCAGGCGTTCGCTTTCGCTGTCCAGGTTACTGGTTGCTTCATCCAAAATCAAAATCTTTGGGTCCGCAAGAATTGCGCGAGCGATCGCGAGCCTTTGACGCTGACCGCCTGAAAGCTTGACGCCGCGTTCGCCAATCACACTGTCGTAACCATCAGGCAGCTTACGGATGAATTCGTCTGCTGCTGCAGCTTGCGCGGCGGCAACAATCCTCTCGGTGGAGGCCCCGCGGCGGGCGTACGCTATGTTTTCACGGATCGTGCCGTCGAACATGAACACATCTTGTTCGACGATCCCAAGCAGTCTTCGGTAGCTGCCCAGTTCGATGTCTCGCAAGTCACGACCATCCAGTGAGATGCTGCCGCTCGCCGGATCATAGAACCGTGAAATCAAATTCGTAAGCGTCGTTTTGCCCGCGCCGCTTCGTCCGACCAACGCAACGGTCTGGCCAGCTTTGACATCCAAGGTGATATCTTGCAACACCATCGTTTCCGTTTCTGGATACGCAAATGACAGATTTTCAATTGAGATCGCACCCGCTACCTCGGCCGCCGCAATTGCGACAGCACCCTCGCGTGTTGGCAACTCTTCGTCGATCTCCAAAACATCCAGAACTCGGTCCAGCCCGGCCAAATTGTTCTGGAAACCGACGGCGCTGCTGGCCAGTGTCGCCAACGGATCCAGCAACATTGTCAAGTAAACCAGGAACATCATCAAATCACCCAGCGTCAATTCTCCGTTGATGATTTGATAGCCGCCATACAACAACAGGCCAGTCGAAGCCAACGGAATGACGACTTCCCAAACCGTTTCAATGATCCGTGTCCACCACCACGTGAAAAGTTGTTGACGCACCAGGAAATCACCTTCGCGAACAAACCGCGATGACTCGTTGCGGCTTCGAGCAAAAGTTCTTACCACTCGAATTCCGCCAAAAGTCTCTGTCGCTCCCGCATCAATTTTCTGTCGTTGTTTTCGGATGTCACGAAACAGCGGACGAATACGATTGATCCATGTGCGATGCGTCACCCAAACCACTGGCAGCAACAACAATCCGCCAACCATCAATTTCCAATCGACACACATCAAAATGATCAAACTGCCAATGAACTGCACAATCGCTCGCCATGGGTTGTACAGCATGCTGAAAATCAGATCCGCCACGCCTCCCGCGTCTTCACGGATCAAACTTGCAACTCCACCACTCTTCATTCCTTGGACACGATGAAGCGGCAAATTGATTGAGTGTTCAAAAACCTCGCGGCGCACCGCAACCTGCGTTTGGTTAACACTCTTGGTGGCCATCCAGCGGCTGGTCAAGTGTATGAAGGTTGCGATGATCGTGATCACCGTGACGACCAACGAAATCGCAATCAACCGATCCATGGGGCCAGCGGGAAATGGCAGCGAGTCCATCCAAGTCGGCAGCGGCTTGGGTGGCGTAGTGAGCACCGAGTCGATCGCGAGCTTTGTGCCCAATGGCGGAATCAGCCTTAGCACGATACCGATCGTCAGCAGAATCATCGCCGAAATGACCGCTGGACGGTGAGCCGCGATCAACTGCCAAAACGCTTTTAAAAGCTCCCCAAAGCTGCGCTCCCGATCACCAAGCTTTTTTGGACTTCGATCGTGATTTCCACGCAGTTGCGGTCGCTCTTTCTTGGCGTTTCGTTCGCGAACTTCTTGGCGATATTCGCGAAATCTCAGTCGGCTTGGGTTGGTAGGCATACGTCATTGGTAGCCATCAACCAGCAATCTGACAACCGCGAGACCATTGGATTTTGCACCAGAATGATAGCCAAAATCGCTTTTTGCACTCCGACAATGGCAACGCCCAACAGCGGGCGGATTGATTTTTTGTTCGTAGCGGTGCCTTTAGGCAGAATCGAATCCACAACTATGTCCCATTCGCTAAAGCCAGACTCAGACATGCGTTACCCTGATTGATCAACACGCCATCCATTCGGGAGAGAATCAATGAGCCTTCGATTATTTGCGTTGTCATTGCTAACATCGTTGCCAGTTTTGGCGATCGCAGAACCACCACTTGAACGACCATTGGCATCCAAGGGAAAGTTGTTATTCGAAGATGATTTTCAGCGTGACGACTTGGGCAAATGGAAAGAAGTCATCCCGCGATTCAATGTCGCCGATGGGATGTTAACAGGAGGCCAAGACAAACCCAGCCACGGATCGGTCGGCCGCATCTACTTGCCAATGAAAGACGTCGTGATGTCGTTTCGTTTTCGCCTGAATGGTTCGCCAAGATTCAATGTCGTGTTTGATGACAAAGCTCACAAGGGTTCTCATGCAGGCCATATCTTGCGGGTTGCTGTCGCGATGAAGGAAATTCGATTGGGCGACGACAAAGAAGGTTTGATGCGAAACGATATCTTTAAAATGCGGCGTGACCCCAAGCAGTCCGATGCTGCCACAAAACTCTTGGTCGGTCGCTCTTCGGCGGCCAAGGTACAACTGGAGCAGAAACGCTGGTACAAGATGAACATCGAATTGCTGGGCGACCAAATGCGGGTCAGCTTGGATGGGAAACCAATCGGACATCTAAAATCATCTGGACTCGCCCACCCCACCAAGCAGAGTGTTCACTTTACGATTTCTGGTAACGAGACAAATTTCGACGATGTGCAAATCTGGTCGGCCAAACCAACCAAATAGCCTCTACCAATTAGATTTCGCGCCCAATAACCCCAAAAAAGGCTGCCAGTTGAACTAGATCGCTACTCATACAAGGTGCCGACAATGTCAACAATCATTCAACGTCCATTTCCGAGCCGGGTGGAGACTTCCGAGCCAGGGTTGCCGGACGAGGCTGACAGAGTGATCCGGTGTCTGCCTCAGGGGATTTGCTCCTGGAACTATTGGCTCAATCACAATGGCAAACAGGATGCTGTGATCATGAACTGTGGATTTCGTGGTTCAGGCAAGCTAATCATCGAAGGATCAACGCTTGATATGAAGAAACGCGGGTTCTTTCAAACGTCTTGGCAGGTCCAATACGAAGGCCAAGAACTGATGTCTGCGAGCCGCCCAAACATTCTTTCCTCCCAAACCACCGTCGAAGATCCTTACGGCGAATGGACCCTTCGTCGAATTTCTTGCTTTCAGAGAGCCATGAGCGTCAGCCAGAACGAATTAACTTTCGCGACGATCCGCCCCGACCACTGTTTTACACGGCGTGCGACCATCGAAGTCCTGCGGCCAGAAATCCAATATCCAACGCTCGTTTTCTGTTTCTGGCTCGCTGCCCATGGCTGGATGGCAGATTCTCAGTCAGGCTGACTCGTCGAGCCGCACTCAATGGAGTAACCTGCCGAATGCTAGGTGTTACTCTTTTCTAGAATCGAGGCGAAGATGATTGTTGGCGTTCCAACGGAAGTAAAAAAAGACGAATATCGTGTGGCAATGTTGCCCGTGGGTGTCCAGGAGTTAGTAAACCGTGGACACCAAGTCGTGATGCAGGCCGGTGCTGGAATGGGCTCGGGATTACCTGATGAAGACTATGTGAATGCGGGTGCCCAACTGGTCGCAACCGGCAAAGATGTCTTTGACCAAGCTGACTTGATTATCAAAGTCAAAGAGCCGCAAGCGGAAGAATACGATTTGATTCGACCGGGCCAGATGCTGTTCACGTATTTCCATTTTGCAGCCAGTCGGGAATTGACCGATGCAATGATCGGCTCGGGCGCAAGCTGCTTTGCCTACGAAACATTACACGATGACAAAGGCCGCTTGCCGCTACTGACCCCAATGAGCGAAGTTGCCGGACGCATGAGCATCCAAGAGGGCGCAAAGTACCTGGAACGGCCTCAGATGGGACGCGGGATTTTACTCGGTGGCGTTCCTGGTGTTCCTCCCGCACACATCACAATCTTGGGTGGTGGCGTGGTCGGCGCGAACGCGGCCAAGATCGCTGCTGGCTTTCAAGCCGACGTGGCAATTTTAGATGTGAATCTCGATCGTCTTCGTTACTTGGACGACGTGATGCCAGCGAATGTGAATGTCCTGTTCAGCGATCGATACACGGTCATGGAACAGATCGAACGCGCGGACTTAGTTGTGGGTTCGGTTTTGATTCCTGGCGCCAAGGCTCCCATGCTAGTGCGCGCCGAGGATCTGAAACGAATGAAAGCGGGAAGCGTTGTGATCGATGTCGCCGTTGACCAAGGCGGTTGCATCGAAACCACACGCCCAACCACGCACAGCGATCCGACCTACATCATTGACGATGTGGTTCACTACTGTGTTGCCAATATGCCCGGCGCAGTGGGCCGAACAAGTACATTCGCACTATGCAATGCAACCTTGCCGTATGTGATTCGTATCGCAAATATGGGCGAAGAAGCATGCGACACATCGGGACCACTATCCGATGCACTAAACGTGCACGCCGGCAAGGTCACCAACCAAGCCGTCGCCGAAGCTTTCGACCTCGCATAGTGCCAATCGATCCGCGTCTGTGACGCATGAAACCCTCGCACACACGTTTTGGAGTTGCGGCTTGGTGTGTAGGCCGGACCGAGCAAACGCTGCAATTGCCGGAACTTCGGACGCAAGTAGAAACGTTGTTAATAGCGCAATCTCTGCGACACAATGGACGCGTTTGCGCTGTTCCGGCACGTATCGCGTCCTCGGTCCGGCCTACCCCAAGAACGCAACCACAACAAGCACAATCGAGAAACGTCTGGCCTTACCTAGGCGTTCCCGCATACGTCAGCTTTCCCCACGACTTTGTGTCGATGCGCGACTCGAAGTGCTTGTCAAACACAGCCGCGACTTCGCTTGGTTGCCGCAACCACTGTTCGTACGTGACGCGTTCACGATCGATCATCTCCGCCAATGCATCTCCTTTGGCGTAGACTTTTCTGACCAGTGGATTCTGCACGATCATGTGAACCGCGACCAAGAACGGTGTCGACCATGGTTCAACCGCATAAAACGTGCCGTCACGTTTCAAAATCCGCGCAACTCCCGCCAAGCATTGCTCGAGATCGCGCGGCAAAGTTGGTAAATGATGAAGCCCGCCGTGCACAATCACGGCATCAAACGTGTCACTATCAAGCGGGATATCGGTACAGTCGGCAAGATGCAGTTCAAACGGTCCGGCATACTGATCCAACAAGGTATCGGACAAGTCCAGGCCAACAACGTTCGTGAACCCCATCGTCTCCAAGGCAACAAGGCCGTTGCCGCGGCCGCAAAACATTTCAGCGATGCGGGCGTCTTTCGGAACAGACTCAAAACCAAAGCGTTTGAGCCGCCCGATGAACTTTTGAATCTCCTGCTCGGGTGTTTCAAAACGTTCGTACGCAGCTTCCCACTGGTCATCGCAACAAATCTGTCCTCGCGGAACATGCTCGGTGATCTTGGGCGTACCACTATTCATTGTCGTGGTTCGCCGCCGAATTTGCTTGACGCATCTTTAAGACACCGCCCATTAGCGACGCGATTGAAGTTTGAAAGCCAACGGCGACCAACGTGACTCCCGGTACAACGAACCGCATCGTGTAGGGATAATCCAGTTTTCCAAAACCGCCCTGCCACCATCGAAAGATCACGAACGCAATCAACAGAATCCCGATTGCGGCCGCCGACACTCCTAGCACCAATCCTTTTTCGACAGTCAGCATTTCCAGTTTTTCATGTCGCGGCATCATCCTTTCGCGACCGGCAAAAATCCGAGCCAACGCGGCGAACAATACGCTCTGCCACCCTAGCAGAATCGCCAAACTTGCGATCAGCAGCGTATGCACATCCAGTGCTGCCCCGAAAATACGGATCTGCGGAAGTGCCAAGGCGTAACCCAACACACCCATCAACATCAGCAACAACCCAGGCCGAAAGAACGTCCAACGTGGGCTGAACACCAAGAACAACCGCAGGGTGCGCCAGCCGTCGCGGAACGTGCGTAGGTGAGGACCGTGTTCTTGGCGACCATCAGGATGCAAAGTGATTGGCACTTGACTCATCGACGCATTGTACAAACCGCTTTTGATGATCATTTCGGTTGCGAATTCCATCCCTGGTGACCGCAAGTCCAATCGATCGTAAAGCGTTCGTTTGAAACCGCGCATCCCACAGTAAACATCGTTAATAGGAATGCGAAACATGCGCCGCACCAGCCAGGATAGCATCGGGTTACCGATCCAGCGATGCAAAAACGGCATCGCGCCGGGCAGCACTCGACCGCCACCGCGCGGCAAACGGCAGCCTTGAACCAGGTCATAATCTTCGCGCAAACGATCAACGAATTTTGGAATTTCCAAGAAATCATAGCTATCGTCAGCGTCGCCCATCAGCACAAACTGACCTTTGGCAGACTCGATTCCCGCCATCAACGCAGCGCCATACCCTCGCTGCTTCACATCGATTGTGCGCGCACCGTTTGCAACAGCGATCTTTTTCGAATCGTCTGTACTGCCATTGTCCGCCAACACAACTTCACCAACGACACCCGCCTCGCGCATCGCGCGAACAGCTTTTTCCACACAGATGCCGACCGTATCTGCTTCGTTCAGGCACGGCATGACAACTGACAATTCGATTTCTGCTGAACTCAAGCAACCGCCTCCTGTGTCTCTGGTACGGATTCACTGTTTCGCTGGCCACGAACGGTTGCAATCGCGGCGCCAACAACTAGCGCCACAACCGGCTCAGTCACCATACGATACCGATAGTCGGGAATTTCCAAGACCCCCGTTACAACCGCAAAGTATGCCAGGATCAACGTTAGCCACACACCATAGGGACGTGATGTCTTTTTCCAAACTAATGTCAAACAAGCACCAATCATCACGAACATCAGTACCGTATTTCCAATCAACGACAAACTGAATCGATGGGAGAGTATCTTTTCGATGTACGGAACATTATAGGCCCAAGTTTGTTCGTCCTGGTAATTGCCGTCAGCGCCCTGCTGCGGTAGGTCCGTGGCCGTGCAGCGCCAATAGTTGATGCAGCGCCGAAACGCCTTCCACCCGAACGCTTCTTGATTCTGAACCACGGCTGCCGCAGCGACTGACTTCATCAACCGGTCACCTTCGGCGTCATCTAAACCAGACTTCGTTAACGCACGAGAGACTTTCCAAGTATCCTTCCAATGCTCGGCTGCACCAACATCGCCGAGCCGGCGCTGAAGCTCTTGGCTTTCGGTTGTGTTGGGCAATTCCAGACCCGCGCCCGATCCATCACGGAATGTAACGATCCAAAGATTCCTGCCAACGAACTCGGTTAGAAATGGTTTTCCAAAGACTTGATAGTTCCGAAACAACCACGGCGAAGCGAGCAACAATACGACACCGGCGCCCAGCAAGGCATGCCCAAATCGGTGGTGAAGTTTGACACGCGCTTGATTTGATTTTCCGATTCGGTTCCGTCGACGCCAATGAATCCAGAGCACAAAAACGACATGCGGCAACCACACCAGCATCACGATTGGGCGCGTCAACAAGGTCAATGCGAATGTTACCGACATCCAAACCAATCGGCGCTTTGAATCATATTTTGCGTAGTCTAATACCGACAACAGATGAAGCATCAGAAAAAAGGTGAACATCGATTCGGTCAGTATCGCAGCAGCGAATACGTAGCTAGAAAGCATTGGTAGCGCGGCCAACAGCGTCCAATTCACAGCGCTGGCTTGTTTACTAATGCGTGCTGCAATCCAACCAGCAAACAGCAGGCTGGCCAATGTCATCCAGCCCTGAATCGCAACGATCGTCAACAATGGTCGCGGACTAACCAAACGAATCAAAGCCAAGAACCAAGGATAAATAGGTGTCCGATATGCATTGGGCACACTGGTCTCGGCTGCGTCGCCTTCCAGCAGATGATCGTCCATGACCAGCACATCACCGCTGACCACGTGGTCGCTCATTCTCCAATAACCCTTGGCATCCAACTGGATTTCCGTCGGGCCCTGCGAAAGGACCAACGCAATTTTCAACGAGATTAGCAGAAGCAGGAGTGCTGTAAGAAACTGGCGCAAAGCTGATGAGTGGTTTTTAGGTCCGATACTGTCTGCATCTCGATTTGGTTGATCGCAACGACAGTGCTTGTCATGAACTGCCAGAGATTGGACACATTCTAACCATTGTGCTGGGCTCGGCCATCCAATTGTGACTCATGATATGGCGCTAATCAGAGAACACGTTGGGCTCTAACGATCGTAGGATTGCTTTTAAAATGATGCCAGATTTACAATAGACGCCGTTGACGACAAAATCTCAATCTGACAACGTCCAATTACTGTTTTCTGACAAACCACTCCCCGCAACTTCGTGCTAAGAAATCACATCAATCGCCTGCAGGGAAGTCGTCTATGAGTGTCGTTTTTTCACGACCTTATCAGTTCGTGCCCCCCGTCCGGAGCAACTTTTGGCCAGCTTTCGTTCAGCGACTACGGTTGGTCGATCGATTCATCAGGAAAAAGGACGGCGTCGTTAGCCATAAATGCAGTGGCCTGGAACACCTGCGAGACTCGCTCAGTCGCGGCGACGGGATTGTCCTTGCGCCGAATCATTCACGCTACAACGACCCCATGGTGATGGGTCTTCCGGCACGCGAATCGGGGACTCATGTTTTCGCCATGGCGTCGTGGCACCTGTTCAATGAAAAGTGGTTTGAAGGATGGGCGATTCGCAGAATGGGTGGTTTTAGCATCCATCGCGAAGGCACCGACCGCAAGTCATTAGAAACGGCAATCAAAATTGTCACCGAAGCGCAGCGGCCGCTGGTCCTCTTTCCCGAAGGAACAACAAGTCGCACCAACGATCATGTCATGCCTTTGCTCGATGGCGTGACATTCATTGCGCGAACAGCCGCTCGGAAACGCGCAAAAAAGTCGGACGGCCGCGTTGTCATCCATCCCGTTGCCATCAAGTACCTGTGTGTTGGAGACGTAACCCCCTGGGCCAGCGCCCAGCTAGAAAATCTTGAGAAACAAATCGGTTGGTACCCAAAGTCAAACAAACCAATTCGTGAGAGAACCGTTGGTGTCGTCGAAGCATTACTGTCCTTGAAGGAGATTGAATACACTGGGCACACAAACACGGGCGGATTGGTTCATCGCCGTGACGCATTGATCGAACATGTGCTTTCCACTACCGAACATCGATTATCAATCAACAACGACACGAGCCAAGCAACACCGCGTACGCGAGCTCGGCAGATTCGCACAGAGATTTCACGGCGATATTTTTCAACGTCACCAAGTGAAGCGGAAAAGGCAGCTCTCATGCGCGACGCAGTTGCCGCCGATTTGGCCCAAGAATTGACAACGTACCTAGAAGAGTACTTGTTGCCTGAGACTGTGACCGACACTCGGATCGTTGAAACGATTCAACGCATGCAAGAATCATTCCTGGGAAAAATTGATGCTTCAATTCCACTGCATGCCGAAATCCAGGTGGACGAACCAATTGAAGTTCCCGCAGCCAAAGCTCCAAAAGGGCAATCCGATCCGGTTCTGGAGCAGGTAAGCGAGCGATTGCATACAATGATTGGACAACTTGCCAAATCTGCCAAGTCGTTGAAAGTCTAAGAATCAAAGCACGCAACCGTTGTCCATCACACCTCCACGCGACGAAGCAACCCTTGCGGTCCGGCAGAGCGTTTACGTTGATGCCTCGCGTGCTGCGGGATGGGGACTGGGCATCAATCTGTTGCTGGTGGTCGCGAAATTAGTCGCGGGTATCATCACAACTTCATCTGCATTGATCGCCGACGCAGTGAATTCGATCGGTGATGTTGCCAGCTCAATCGCGGTCCGCGCGGCACTGGCGTTCGCGCAAACCGAAGAAGACGACGATCATCCCTATGGGCACACCAAAGCCGAATCGATCGCGGGCCTTTGTGTCGCTCTTTTGGTGGTCTTCAGCGCCGGCGCTCTAGCAGTTGAAACGCTCCGACGTTTTGGAAATGCGCTGGTAATCCCATCCATGCTGGCCGGAATCGTAGCTGGTGGTTGCGGGATCGCCAAAGAACTCGCCTATCAGTACACCAAGCGAGTCGCCAGTCGACTGAATTCTTCCGCGTTACATGCAACGGCGTGGGATCACCGCTGTGACGCTATCTCATCGGGATTGGTCTGCGTTTCATTGCTTTCTGCACCGTACCTGGGTGCCGCAGGGCCGTACGTTGACCCAATCGTCGCATTGCTTGTCTGTGCCATGCTGATTTTCACTGGCCTAAAGATCTTTCGCGAGATCGCACGAGAACTGATGGACCAACAGGCGGATGATGAATTCGTTACGCGCGTGCGTTCCGCATCATCACAAGTCAATGGCGTGATTGAGATTGAAAAACTGAGAGTCCGAAAAAGTGGTCTGGAGTACTTCATCGAAATTCATGTTCAAGTCGATGGTTCATTAAGTGTCAATGAAGGTCACCGAATTGGCCACGATGTCAAAGATCGATTGTTGGCGGCAATGCCAAGGGTACGCGATGTGCACGTTCATATCGAACCGTGGGAAAAGAAACCTGCCGATCCAATCGTACAAAACTAGCGCAAAAAAACTTCACTTCCCTGAGTGGAAAGTGAAGTCACTAAAGTCACTTTGGCTTCACCCGAAATTCAATATCGGGATCGCAGTTGGCTCATTCGCACAGTGGGCATTCACAATCGGTGCAGGTGCAATTGCCATTGGCACAATCGCAGCCGGGTTCGCAAAATCCACATCCTGACTTGGCAGCCTGATCCTTGGATTCCGAGCAAGATCCACCCTCACAGCAACCACCAGCTTTGTTTCTTTTTCTGGCAGCAGCACTGCGAATCGGCGGATACCGCGACGTCTTGCTGTGCAGCGATTCGTCGTTCCGCTTGTTTGCAACAGCAGTTCGCAGTAGCGATCGCTGGAGAAAACAAGATCACGACAACGGCCAGCTGCGCTAGCAGTGTCGCAATCGGATTTCGAATGTCCGTCCATCTGTTTTATCCGTGTTTCAAACGTTTTTTCTGCAGAAAAACCAGCCAAAACTCATAGAAAACGAGTGCGGGCACCCAGCTCAGCCAAACAGCAAGTTGATAACGAAATTCACGAGACCAAGCCATATTCGCCAATCCAAGACTAATCAGACGCAGCAACACCGCTGAACACATCAAAATGCAACTCCGCGACATCCATTCAGCATGTGACCGAAAATTGCCCATGACCGCGTTACGCCATGCCTTGTAGGTAGCAATCCAAAGAAGAACACTGAGTACTGTGAAACACAGTTGTGACGAAAAACCTCCAAAGGCCCGAGTTGCCATGATCAGGCCGCCCGGAGCAGCGCCTAACAAGACCAGCAATACGTAAATTTTTCCGTTGTTGCGATGAAAGCGAGGATACCACTGGCGAATTGTTCGACTGATTCCCAACATGCCCACTAATAAAGCGGGCGGGGCCGTCGTTATGTGAGCAAAGAACCCAATGCAGTACCAAGTGGACCAAAAAAATTCGCCTTTGTCACGCAAAAACCCAACCGATAGATTTGGTGGAATGTAGTCCGGAAATGGCGACAGAATCAAGAATCCAATGTACAGGATATTCGCCCCGACAAAGATCCGTACGAATCGGCCGAACGTGATCCAAGCCCAAAACCGTGATCCCAACGAAGCCATCAGCCAACCACTGTGCAGAGAAATTGAAACTTACAGAAACCGAATTGAACGACCCAACGTACAACAACAGTTTACCGTACTGATCTTGAGAGCCGACATTCGCTCAAGAATTAAAGATCAACAAGAGGCCCACGATGACCCAAACACCAAATGGGCTCGACCCGAAACCGTACCAATCGCCACGAGAGTTAGCAGGTGACACTTCGTCTGCACAAACGCGACCATTCCATAAAAGCATCTGGATGTTTGCTCTGGTCCTGCTGCTTGGTGCGGCCTCCGTATCAACGATATACTACTTGTTCACTCCGATCAGTCACTTTGGTGAAAATCGCGCAAGACCGCTAACTGATATTGACCATGAAGACAACGTAACTGCTGAACCAGCGATAGAACCCGAAGGCCAACCTTATGAATGAGCCAATCCAAGACTCCAAAGCCAGCCCATATCAAACACCGCGCGCCATCGCAGACGAACCCGTCGGCGCACGGCTTTTTTCCAAAAGCCTTTGGCTTTTCGTACTGATCGCGATTGTTTCAGCCGGTGGTGCAATCGCTTGGTACAAAGCCAACTCCCAGCAAGTTCAAGACTTTGGTGTGCAATATCGTAACCCACCGCCACCCAAGGACACTCGTATACAATCCGCGAATGACTGAATTCGGGCGTAAGGTCGGTCGTGCCATAGGTTGGCATTCTCGTACGATCCAAATCGACATAATTGGAAGCCGTTTCGGTCGGGCTACGTCGCTCGGAGATCGACGGCCACTTTAAATGTGTCCTGGCCTATGCTAAATCAAGTCGCCACATTGTGGTTGGCTAGGAAAATTCCCCGCTTACTGTTTTGGAGTTGCGTTTTTTGGGAGTGATCTTTTGTGTCCTGCCGCGGATGGGACGCCAAAACCTGATGGAAACAAAGCTTTCGCTTTCAGCTAATCATCGTTTTCGATCATGTGTGCGGGAAAGCCAACAACAACCAAGCCGGATGCCATCAGGCATCCGGCTTATCGTTTGGTAACC
>CAYNNP010000092.1:16226-22665 GCA_964398215.1 uncultured Pirellulaceae bacterium
CTGAGTGCATACTCAAATTCTAGGGTATGATGTTTCGATAAAACCTGTCGGGATTTGGGCATTGCGACATTCTAAATGATGTGGGTGAGGCCGGACTAAGAAAGCCCCGGTAACAGGTGTTGACCCTTGAACACAACCTGCCTCCTAACCGAAAGCGCCGATCGATGAACCAGTGGAATAGTGGGGATAATGACATCGTCATCGCTCAGCCTCCTTATGGACCTGAGCGAACCACCAATCAACCAGGGCTTGGCTGTGTCATTGGAATCGTCGTGACGGCTTTGGGGTTGTTTGCGTTGCTCCTTGTTGGCTTCGGATTGCTGATATTTCTGAGACAAAAAGACATCGCAGATTCCAATCGACTCCCCAGCAAATTTGATACCACGCCTTATGCCGGTACCGTTGAGCAGCGAGTCAGCGAGGATTTGAGCAAAGCCAAACAAGCGAGTTTCTCGACCGAACCGGTGCGCCAACATCCTCGTTATGACGATTTTGAGAAGTTGATCGCTGCTGCCGAAGAAGCGTTCGATGATACCGTAAACACTGAAACCGATCAGCTGATTGACGCAGATCGTTACGCGGAAATCAAACTGCGTTTGCTCCGAACAAAGGGATACCGACAGCCCATGCTGGATGGTCTCCGGAAACTCTTTTCTCAGGACATCTTCGGACCGACTCCGTTCCACAATGCCGAAATCACAAAAATCGAGTCCGTCAATGAAGGCGACTTCCAGCTTTTTATCACATTAGATATAGGCTATGGACCCGAGCCGGTTGTTTGGTGGGTCACTTCGCAAGATGACCAGCTATTGATATACGATTGGTGTCAGTTGGATCTCGGATTACGAACAACCGACGAGGACGTCGAGGTTATCGATGCAGCCTTGAACTTCCATGACGACGGATACGAAAAATACTCTGATCTTTGTTACGAATATCTCGACACAGCAGCCGAAAGCGAACTGGGTTACATCGAGCGGCGAGCCAAAGTTCGCGAGATTTTAAGACGGATGGAACAGATATCGGTTCCAAGCAAGCTTGTGCCAAGTGTCAAATTGATTATCGCCCAACGCTGGGGAAGCGAAGGAGAATATGACGAGTCGCTGCGAATGTTTAAGCGCATGGGAGATATGAGCCAAACCCCTGGCTGGTACAAGCTGGCCGGCAACGCATACTTTGAACAGAACGATTTTTCTAACGCCGCTCAGCAATACCAAAAGTACCGCGGAATTCTTGGTGATAGACGACATGTGCTGCAACGACTAGCGACCTGCTACCAGAAATCGGGTGATGTCGAAGCAGAGCGGGATACTCGATTGTTGTCAGTTCGTTTTTTGACAACTTATAGCTCAACAGAACTGCTACGCCTGCTGTCCTTGGTGAACAACGCCAAAGCCACTGAGATTCTAAACGACGTCAGGGCGCAGCAGGGAGATGAGCTTTTGATATCGACCCTTTCGACTGCCAAAGCCATCCCCTATTACTGGAAAGAGCTGCGTCAAATCAACGACCACCTAAAGGCGGCCGATCCCAAATCGCGTGTTGCGAGCATCAGTCAACTGTACGAAGCGCTAACGCGAGATGATCCTCAGATCGATCCTCAGTGGGTTGTCACAGCCTTAAACCCCGACGACGATCAGGATGACACTTTTTCCAGTTACGACCTGTGGTATACGGTTGCAGAAAATAATCCTAATGATCTTTTACAGACGTTCCAGAAGACAGGATGCTTGAAAGATAGCTTGCAAGTCATCAAGGAAATTTACGACAACGAAGGGGTTATCGACGACAAGCTTATGCTCTTGGTCGCAGACATGGCGACAAAGAAACATCCTCAGTGGTATTTACCTTACTTGATCAAGGGAAATTTGAAGTGGGAACAAAACCAACCTGAGGCGGCGCTTGAGTCTGGCAACAAGGCACTTGAGCTTTTCGAGAAGTTTGAAGGGGCCAGCGAAGACGAAGACAAACACGAAGATCATTCGAGCTACCTCGAGAATTCCATTTCTAGCTTGCGTCTTTGGGCGCTCTACGAATTGGGAAAGCAAAAACAGGCCCATGAACTGGCAATTGCAAAGAAATTAGTGCCTTCGCTCATCAATCTAAAACATCAAGCCAAAGATTTCGATGGCCTTGAGCAGTTACTCTCCGAGCTTGATCCTGACGATCCCTTGATTGTCCTCGAGCGTGCGCGAACAAACCATAGAAACGGAAAACCGGAGCAAGCCATTGAGCAACTGGCAAATCATATTAACAAGCTCGACAGCGACCCCGCCAATTCTTATGGTCCAGTTGCAGCGGAGTACCAACTGGCTCAGTGGTGCAAAGAATCCGATGACCCGCTGAAGTTGTATGAGCTTTGCCCTTCTTCAGTACGGTTTCGCGAAGCGTTTCGAGATCTGCTGGATCAAAAACGCTGGCAAAAATGTGAACAAGCCTTGGAGCGAGCTGCCAAGAAACTATCGAAAGATGAACGATTGTCATCTCAAATTCGCCTAGCATGGGCTCAAAAAGACTATCAAAAAGTCTGTAACCTTGCGCAAAGCCGCGAGAACTTGGCGGACAGCTACGCCCATCAGGATTGTTTTCAACACATGGTTCGTTCGGCGATTCGAACCGACAAACGAGAGCTTGCCCTTGCGATTGCTCTGGAAGCGAAAGAAAAATTCTCCAACAAAACAATCGCGCTGACTGCTGCGATTGCAGCCGATAAGATCGATATTGCTAGACCGCTTTTAAGGAGCTGCAGCAAATATATCCTGACTAATCTGATCAAAGATAAAGATGTCGGGGCCAAACTGATTCAAGCGGTTCAGAACAAGCGACTGAGGATTGATAGTGTTTCAATGACTTACGCCGGGAGTCGCAGACGCTCATCGGCGGCTTTGCTCACCAAGTCACCGCTCATTACAAAACCACAACAAATCAAAACCGCTCTCAGCAAATCAGGAATCAAGGCGATCGGTGACGTGGAGAAATTGGACGACCAAAAACCCGGTGTGGAGGCTTGGCGTTCTACCGGTGGCGATCGGGAGTTTTGGTTTATTCAGTCTCGGTTGGCCCCAGCAGATGAGTCCAGCTTGACCGATGAACAGAAAAAAGCTGACATCGCCCAAGCAAAACATGTCGTCTCCGTTGTTGCATTTGATCCTGAGTTCGAAGATAAAAACCAGGTCAACAACGATTCCGACGCGTTGGCTCGCACAATAACGACCCAGTTTATTTCCGATCAATGTTTGGCGTTTCAGTCAAAACACCACTGGATTTCTATCAACCAACTCCACGACGAGTCAGGGGCTCTTAAAAGTGATGTTCAGATCGTAGATGCGTTGGATCAAGATAATTGGTGGTACTACCCTCCCAAGCAGTACAGCGATCTGAAAGAAAAAGACGGGCAGCGTTTTCGGGAAGCCCTGGCAAATGCAGCCAGGATGTTTGAAAAAGGACAGGACACCTTTAGCGTCAGCACCACGATTGAATTCGAAGGCGCCCAGCAGCTGGTGACAATGCAAGTCGATTCAATTGAAGTTACAAGTTTCGGCGTTAGTTTCATCGGAGTGGCTGAAACCGACAGCCCGCTGGGTTCTCGATTCGGGCAACAAGTCAAATATTCGATTTTGTTTAATGCGGTTGTTGCATTCTCTCATGCAAAGCCTGGACCACCTAAAAACGGCTCCAAGCAAACGTTCAGAAAAACGTGGACGAAGCCAACGAACTAGGAAAATTGGCTCTGCGTCTTGCTGAACTAGTCCCTGCTGATCCCAAACCGCAGAAGCCATCGGCATGGTTGAATATTCGAGCCCCAACAATTCGCCCGAAGTCTGGCGACATCGGCTACGTTAGAAAATGTAGCTGAAAGCAAACTGCTTTCGCCGTCGTGGTGTACGTCTCATTTCTCCCGTCTCCGTAAGTAGATGTCAACAAAATGTACCGTCGATCGGATTTGCAGGCAACGTTAGGTGGGTGGCACCCAAGGTTAATCACTTTTTCAATCTGGGAAATCAATTGCTTCGTCCCACGACAATAGCTCGACCGAAACGTTCGGCAACGCCTGTTGATAGCTCTCTATGTTTAGAGACGTTCCTGGTCCATCTAGTCGAATTGTCTTCATATTTGGAAGTTCGCGAAAGCGTGCGAACAATTCTGGGCCGATTGGTTTCTTGACCTTGATATAGAGAGTCTCAAGATTGGTCAATTCACACAGACCTCGAACTCCCTGCTCGGAAATCTCGTGGCTAGAAACACTGACGCTTGTTAGTTGCTTGACTGAGGCAAGTGATTCCACGCCTGCGTCGCTGACATGGTTGATATGAAGGCTGCGCAAGGATGGAATGTTCGCCAAAACTGCAAGCTGCCCTTCGCTATTTTCAAATTCATGAGCAAGATGACCGCCCCACCACGTAAGACGTAGCGTCCTAAGCGGCATGTTCCCCAGGTGTACAAGGCCCGATTTTGTGACCTTCGTGTTTGACAACCTCAACTCTTGAAGTGGCAAATGGGCGAGCTTAACCAAGTGTTCATCAGAAACACTTTCACCTTCCAGCTCTAGCAACCTGAGTGAATCGTTTTTTGCCAGTTCGTCTATGCTTTTGGTGTGGTCTAAGTCAACAATTGCCGCAACAACCTTTGCAAGGTCTAGAAATCGTGCGTTCGTGAATTGATTCATATATGAAGCATTGATCATCAGCGGTCGTTTCGACTCCTTCGCAATTTGATACGCGATATCCATCGACTCAACGACAGCATTACGCGATATCCCTGAACAAGCTGAAAGTCGGACATAATCCAAGTTCTCTCGTTCTGACCATCCCGAAAAACGGATCCCTCTAAAATCGATGCTCGCGTTCGGAAACGCGTCTCGAACCCACTTCTCATCCTCGTTCGTCAACCACATTCCATACAATTCGATCTTGCTCAGGTTCTTTAAAGACGCCAGATTCCTGATGCCTTGCGAAGTGATACGGCTGCTATCGATAGAAATCGATTCAAGCTGCGTGAGTTTTGCAAGTTGCTGCAAACCAGCATCATCAATCGTGTCTGGAACGGTTAAGTGATCGAGATTTGGAAATGACTCAAGAACACTTAGATCAAATGGCCCCTCAAGTCCTCCCAGATGAATCGATTCTTGGCTCTTCAAATATTCAAGATCAAGATCTTCTGGCATTAGCCACGGAGTGGGCTGCAGAATTACGCCGCTGTAGGCAAGAAAGCTAGTTCGGATACAGGGCAGAATTCGCAATCGCTTCTCCAGTGCATCTTGCTCTTCTTCACTTAGTTCCTGACTGAACGACTGAACGAACCCGTCCGTCCAACTCCATGGAGTCAAAACATCACAGTCCTCTATGTGTGTTGCCTTCAGAACCGGTCGGGCCATTTCATCTGGATACAAAAGAGACGATTCCAGTCGAACCTGCCGCATTGTTGGCTTGTTAAGCAACATTCTTAAACCCTTGTTGCCCACACGAGTCGTACCGAGTCTGACGTTGGCGAGATTCGGGATTTTGACAAGCTCTGCGATCGCATCGTCATTGATCGAGGTCGATGAAGCATCGATCGATGTGAGTTCGCTAAGATTCGAAAGCTGCGAAAAAACATGTTTCGCATCGTCCATGCCGTAAAGTCGCAGGTCGCGCAAATTTCGAAACTTGGCTAGCAGTTCCCACTCCTCCGTTGGATCTGTCCAAACATCAAGCGATCGTAGTTGAGTATTGGCCAGTGCTGACCATCCGCGCAGGCTCACAACTCCGCCAGACACCGAATGCAGCTGAGTACAGTTGCTGAGGTGTGCGATCCCACGATCTGTTATCCAATTTGGGACGGTGACCTGCTTAAGGTGTCGGCAATTGGCAACGTGCTGCAATCCATCATCCGAAACACTCGTTTCGCCGATATCTAGCTCATGAAGGTTGGAAAGCTGTCCCACCAATCGCATGCCTTCATCCGTGATAGCCCAAGACCCAAGGGTCAGTGCTTGCAGTGCAGGCAATTGTTTGATCGGTGTCAATTCTGCATCGGCAACACGCCCATTGCGAAGTGTTAATCCAACAACCTTTTCATATCGCTTGCCGCCAACCACATATCGCAACCAACTTGGCTGCGCTGGTTCCGAGCGAACAGTACCGCCAAACGCCTCGAATTTCACTTTCGCTTGGTACTGCAATTCATAGGGACGACAAATGAAGTCGCGTATCCCTACCAAAATCACACACAAAGTGACAAACACCAGCAACGTACGAAGTCGCAAGCGAATGAAACGACGCCAATTTTTCAGAGATTTAGCCATGGCCCCAAATCGCTACACAAACAAATTTTCGGTTACCCGATTGTACATGAACCGCTCAGCTTGAATTCTTCAGCAATGCTGTTCCGCATTGAATTTCCAGTCGCGGTAGAATGGCAGTAACAAAGGGAGGCCGATCACGCCAGCAATCATGCGTAT
>CAYNNP010000093.1:0-22650 GCA_964398215.1 uncultured Pirellulaceae bacterium
ATCAAACGAACCTCGATACATTTTTTAAAAGCGCAACTTCAGAACTCACGCGTCGGGTTACCAGTATGACCCAGAGTCGAAAGGTGCTTTACCCGATTTCTTGACAGGGCTTGAATTCTGCTGCCGCAAATCTTTGTTCTTTGCAAACCGTTTTCAATGCGTCGTCGATAACGCGGTTGTAGTATTCCAGGCGAGTCTCTGAATCGTCCAGTGAACCACCAAAGGATCTTTCTGGGTCCAAGTAGATCAGTGGAACGGGAAGTTCGATGATTTTTAAATCTGCTGCTGCGGCTTCGACCCACAACTGCAACGGCATTGCATATCCGTTATCCGTAATCTGCAACTTGCGAAGTGCATCCGTTCGGTAGGCTTTGAAGCCGCAGAATGCATCTGTCAAATTGAATCCGAGTCGCCGATTCAAGTCGGCGGTGATTCGTCGATTGATGAACATGCGATCTTCTGGCGGTGAATCATCGCCATCGAAGACATGCAGGTAACGACTGCCAGAAACGATGTCGGCGTTCTGGGCGGATTCGATAAACAAAGGGATTCGTTTTGGTTGGTGCTGACCATCACAATCCAAGGTTACCACGCCGTCGAATCCGTTGTCGATTGCGAAGCGAAATGCTGTTTGCAAAGCCGCTCCGTAGCCTTGATTCTTTTCGTGCCGGATTGATTTCAGGTCGGTACGTTTTTCCAGCAGTGCCGAGGTCCCGTCGGTTGACCCATCGTCAACCACCAATACATTCTCAGCGTGCTGTTTCACTTTGTCCAAAATGTCATCGACATAATTGACTTCATTGAAAACCGGCAGTGCGGCCAACCATTTTTCGCGTTTCGACATTCAGAATCTTCCTTTTTGCGATCTTGGGTCATTTCCGCCATTGCGGCTCGTGATCAACGGGAACGCCCTAAGACACAACGAGTCGATCAGATGTGCAACTTCCATTGCACAACGTGAATTCTAGGCCTAGCAACCAAATGGTCAATCGTTGGCCAGTTCCCGCACTTGGGACTAGAGTATTCTAGTAAACGGGGCAAACAAGAAACTGGCATCTGAGCTAGTTCTGTTGGAAAAGGCCCTGAATCGGGTCATGCTCACTGCGGCTGGGCCAAATTGTCAGGCCCAATGACAGTTCCGCCAACTCTTGAGCCATTCGTTCCATCGCAAAACGCTCGCTCCAGTAGTGCCCCAACAGCCCAAGTCCAATCCCCAATGATTCCGCTTCCAGGCATGTATGAAAAGTAGCTTCGCCGGTGATCAGCGCATCGACACCATTGCGTTTTGCGGCCGAAAGGAAACTGCCGCCGCTGCCACATGCGAACGCGATTTTTGTTACCTGTTGATCAGCCGAGCCAACGAATCGCGGTGAGGTTGCTCCCACATGCTCTGATGCTTGGCGAACGACGTCGATCAAATTCGCTTGGGCCGCAAGCCGACCGACTCTGCCTGCCCCGAGTACGGGACCTTGAGAGTCTGTGGTTGAGCTAGATTTTGGCGACACGATCAGCGGTTGCACATTTGTGAGCTGAAAGCAATCCGCCCACATTTGGTTGATACCACTCTGTGCAGAGTCAAACGCGGTGTGGGCACTGTAAACGGCCACGCCTCCACTAATCAGCTTGAGCAACATTGAACCAGGGATCGTATCGCTGGTTAGTTTTTGGATTGCTTTGAAGGGCAGTGGGTGATGCGCGATGACCAAGTCCGCTTTTTCACTGATCGCTTCGTCAACCACGTTTGGCGAAATGGTCAAGCATGTCATGACACGATTGACTGTTTGCGATCGTTCTCCCACCAAGAGACCTACGTTGTCCCAAGACTCAGCTAGCGCGAGCGGTGCTAGTTTGGCAAGTTCCTGGCAGACAGCATCCAGTATTGGCATGATCGATCACGCTTGAAAAGTAAGGCTTTCGTGACAATTAAAACAGCGACAGAGTGGCAACGTTCTGTCGCTACTCCGCAGCTGGTTTTCTGATTGGTTCACGAAACGTGATTAGCGAGGCGAAAGCATGCAAGTGAGGCGGCGGCCATTCTGTGAGGGAGGCGCGTCGACCTTGGCAACTTCATTAAGTTCCTCGATCACCATCTCCATCACTTTACGGCCTTCTTCCATGTGAGCCATCTCACGGCCACGGTACATGACCGTCACTTGTACTTTGTCTTTGTGGTTCAAGAACTTTTCAGCTTGACGAATCTTGGTGCGTATATCTTCGTCACCGGTTTTCGGACGCAGTCGAATTTCTTTCGTCTTTGTGTGCGTCTGATTCTTATTCGTCTTCTTGTTCTTGTCGTATTTGTACTTGCCGTAATCCATGATTCGGCAGACAGGCGGTCGCTCGTTGGGGGCGACTTCGACTAGATCCAGACCGGCATCTTGGGCTCGTTCAAGAGCTTGTTCAGTCGGGATTACTCCCAACTGTTCTCCTTTTTCGCTAACGACGCGAATAGGTGAGATGCGAATATTCTGGTTAATGCGAACTTGTTCGCGATTTTCTGGTTGGTTACTTCTTCGTGCCAATGCCACTAATTGCATTCTCTCCGGCCAGAGGGCGATCCAGCGCAAAAAGGGAAAAAATCAAATCGTGCTGATCACGCGATCAACACATTTAAAGAAACCTCGTATTCGACCCAGGTTCACGAGGCGAGAAGCAATCCGATAAACGACGCCGTCATTTTCCGAATCACCACTACAATCTACTACATCTAAAATTATCCGGGGGTTTGCTAGCCCTCGTCAACAGAGAATGGAGCTAAAAACACAAACTTTGTACCTTTGGTTGTCGCTTTTGGCTTACTCGAGTCAGATCGTGCCTTCAAATACCCGGTTGTCGCGTTTTCGATTTTGGGGATTTGTTCGCAAAATGCGAGAGATGCTCGAAGAAAAGGTAGCTCGTCGCGTTAGTTTTTGAGCTGCGTTTTCATGGTAACCCGACGCGTTAGCGAGGGACATTCAATCCTGACTGGGTCCCTCGCTCACGCGTCGGGTTACCAGAAAACCAATGCCTGACGTACATGCGCAACTCTCAAACGCGTCGGGTTACCGGAATCAAAACTGATTTGCCCTATCCTTGCAGCCGTGAATGTTGCCTGCATGATTTGTGTGGACTAGTCTATTAATGTGTTACATCTGAAAAAAGAAGTTCGCAATATTGGCGGATTTGGCGTTAGCCACGGTCATCGATTGTTTGGATAACGCCAAGCAAGCGAATCGCAAAAATCAGCTGTAACGCCGCACTCGCGGCAAATCATCTATTCTCTCAAATCGTTTGATCAACATGACTGGCTTCATCATTTGGTGCGTCTTTCTACTTATGTGCACCCTGGCAGTGCCAGTTGCAGCAATGCTTGGTAAACGAGGTCAGCCAAAACTCGAAGATGCGTTTGTGGGTGAAGAGTTCGGAGACCCGAATGAAGCCGTAGCAGATGTTGCCGAAGTTGCTGACGCTGGGATGCCTGAAGGCGGTGGTGATGTCTTTGGAGGTGAGCCGGTTGCTGCTACGGATGATTTCTCAGCTTTTGATGAAGTTCTTTAATCAACAAGCGTTTGGGGCGAGTGATCCTGCTGCAGGGTTTGCAGTGTAATCGGGTCCAGGGAAGGCATTTGGTTCGTACGATTGCACTTTGTTAGAGATTGATGGAACGGCTTATTAACCCTCGAGATGGTTCGGTTTTGTTGCCGAGCCAAATTACGTTGTCAGCCAGACTGATGCACCAAGAATTCAAGGCTTGGGAGATCTATGACTTCGTGCGCGCGTTGCCAGGCGAAAAAGGATTCAGACGTTACCAGTTTCTTGCCGGCAGTATGCACGAAAAACCGTGGCAAGCGATCATCAGCTTCTTTAACGAACTACTGGTCAATGTTCAGTTGGGAGCCAATCTCTACGCGCGCGATCAATGGGAAAAGGCCGGGCATGATCTGGACATCGAAGCAGAGACCAAACGGTTTCATGAAAAGATCTTGGTGGCCAACCTAGGAGCACCTGAAGTGTCTCGTGTGCCGCGTTCGCATCACAACAAGGATTTGGCTGACCACCAAATCACGCTCGCCGTCCCAGCGACTTGGAAATACACCTGGGGCAGTGTTGTTTCGTCATACGATTTCAACGCCAAGTCAACGATGATGCGAATCACCTACACCAATCGTACTGAAAAGAAGTTTTCACGCTTCAAGACAAAACAGACACCGCAGAATTCCAGCAGACCGGCGCAGCAGCGGCGCCGTTGATTTCTCTTGAAGCTCAGCTACATGATCGAGAAGTAGATGTCGCAAGCAAAATCAAAGTACTCTTTTTTAAGCTCGATCGGCAGGTCGTTGTAGAGACAATAGTTTCGCACTTGCAGCAACAAGTCACGTGGCTGACACATACGCATCGGCCGATTCGTTGGCTTGAAGTGCGTCTCGATCAAGTAGTCGACCGAGTCGGCGTTGTACGGCATCTTCAAGACTTTACACATGATCTCGAATAGCTTTCGGAAATCTTGCTCTGGTGGATCTTCTGCTTCGATTTTGTACGGAATCCGCCGCAAAAACGCATCGTCAACCAGATCCTTCGGTTCCAGGTTGGTACTAAAGACGACCAACTGATCGAATGGTACTTGGATCTTCTTGCCGCTGGCCATGTTCAGAAAGTCATAGCGTTTTTCCAATGGAATGATCCATCGGTTCAGCAGTTCGTCGATCCGCATTTTTTGACGACCAAAGTCATCAATGACCAGAGTGCCGCAATTGCTTTTCAGCTGGAGTGGCGACTCGCTGATGTTGCTGTCAGGGTTACACTGAACCTCCAGCATTTCCATTGTTAACTCACCACCAGCGATGATGGTTGGCCGTTTGATACGCACCCATCGCTTGTCGAAACCGCCCGCGTCCAGTAGACCGCTGCCGCTATCGGGCATTGCCAATTCATGGTTCATCGGATCAAAGACGCGCATCACATCGCCATCGACATCGACTGAACGGGGAATCCAAATGTACTTGCCAAACGCTCCGGTGACTCGTTCCGCGATGGACGTCTTGCCGTTTCCTGGAAAGCCAAACAGGAACATACCGCGACCGCTGGCCACTGCGGGCCCAAGCTTCTTTAGCATGTTTGGGTTGATCAACAGATCGCTGAACGCACGCAGCAAGTCATTCTTTTTCGGATACTGTCCTTCGATGGTTTGGTAACCGATGCTCTTGATGTATTCATGCAGCCGAACTGGGCAAGCCCCATAGTAGGTGCAATCGTTGACATGGTCTCTGGCGATCGCGCGACCAGATTCGCTCAAGATATAGACGTAGTCATTTGTCGCCGTACTGTCTTTGTAGGCAACGTTTTGCTCCATCTTCAGCCGTGTCAAAATTGGTTCGACCATGCGAAACGGCAGATTGACTTGATTGGCAATCTGGCGCCCCGACGCTTCGCCGACGTTCAGGATGTAGCGATAGATGATCGCTTCAAGAACGGTTTCGTTGACTTTGGCAGCCTCTAGACTCTCGGGCTCAACCGGCCGCCATACTTCGTCGCGAGTAGCCTTGAAGCCAAGTGGGCCATCTGGAATTTCAATTTTCTGAGTCGCACTTTGCTGTGGTCCATTTACAGCAGGCTGCGGCTTCGCTTTTCCCGTTGGTGGGCCTGCTTGTGGTGGGCGAGGCTTGGGCGGAGCTCCAGGTGGCCGTTGCTGCTGAGGTTGCCCTGGTGGACGGGCACCTGCTGGCGGCGCACCGGCGGGACGTGGTTTCTTCAGCTGTTTTGGTGGAGCGCCGGGCTGCTTTGGCGGCGCGCTAGGCTGTTTGGCAACGGGAGCGACGGCAGGCGGCTCTTCTCCGTTGCTGAGTGACTGGATTCGAGAAATTAGCGCATCAAGTTGATTATCTACTGCACCTTTATCGCTCATATTGGACATACCTTCGCACGATCATCGCAGCCGCGATCAAAGAAACGGCTGTGGGGGAGGAAACGTCAATGCCTATTGGGAGGACAGACATTGAACGTCATCGACACTCCGAAATCGCCGAAGTGAAAAAAACCAAGATGCCAGAACGAGTTGCAAACGCCAGCCAAGTCGGACAACCTGCGCATCCTGGCTTGAGAGAAAATGATAAAAGCGTGTAGGCCGTACCAAGGACCCAATTCTTTACGCAGCGGAAGCCGTCGGCTTGTTGATTTACTGAGCCGCAGGGCGATAGCCCCGGTTTCGAGCACAACCAGTCCGTCAATAACCGGCTATCGCCACTTCGTGGCTGGCGAAAGGTGGTGCAACATCAGTTTCTAAACGGACACTCGTTTGTGGGACCACCGCAATTTGTGGTGTTGAAAACTGAACAACGCGCCAAAAATCGCAACTTCAAAAAGACTAAGCTGCGATGCGTTGCGGTGCGATGACCGAATCAACTTCCTGGTGGCCATACTGTTCGATGGTATCAATCAAAGATTCGATTGAAGCTGGCTTGCTGAATACGTCTTGGATGCCGCCTCGGATTGCTTCGGCGATTTGATGGATTTGCGGTCCTGTTGCCAACCAGTAATGAGCCTGATTTGTTTTGGCTTGGTGAGCAAATGATTGGACACGTTGCTGCCACGCCGCTGACACGGCTGGTTTTGCAACCGAATCGTCCCACCAAACGACATCAAAATTTCTTGCCCGCGTGCTGCTTCCGCTGCGACACCAGACTGCGGTGACGTTGCAGCTGGTAGCAAGATCCAACAGTGGATCTGCCGCCGACAATGTTGACGCAACCACGGCGACTGAGCGCGCCCGTGAAAAGTTGTCGTTGGGCTGAAAGCCGCATGACCTGAGCATGTTTGGCAGCAATTGGTTCCAGCGGTGCCAGGCGGTGTGCGGAAAGTTGATTCGTACTTGAGATCGATTACCGATGCTCAGGCTGCCCAGCAGCAGCAACAAATTGTTGCAGCCACAGTCCGCACATAGCTTTTGGATAGCATCCGCATCGACGGCCGATCGGTCATCATGAGCAACCACGATCCCGCCGACACACTGAGCTGGTCGCGAAAATGCGTCTTCGAGGTTGCACCGAATCGCGATCTGAGATGTCGTTTGTTCGCAAAAGTCGTAGGCTTGCTGGAAATCAGCTAGCTTTCGAGGCCCAATCCACAAGAGAGTTCCGTTCGGCAAGGCGGGATTGGTGTGTCGTTGCATGTTTTGATCCTTGTTGGTTCAAGACAGATAAGCTTGAACAGAAAAGAGCGCAAGCAAACACCATGGCTTGGTGATGATTGCAGCAACATGCAAAGTACGATGATATTTTAGGACAGGACCAGATCAATCTTCGATTTTGTCACGAAGAATCCGATTCCTCGTCCATCTCCAATTCCGCTTCATTCAGGCAATGCCATGCAGCGGCAGTCGAACCCGCGGAACGCAAGTTTGAAAGCAGCTCGGTTCCCGAGATCAGCCGACTGATTTTCGCCAAAATCCTTAGGTGCGAACTGTCGTCGTAAGAACAAATCAGAAAGAAAACGTCGGTCAGTTGGCCGCGGCCTGCGAACGGTATCGCTGACGGGCAGACTGCCAAGGCGATCACGCTGTCGGCCAAAATCGTTGTTTGTGGTCTCCGCGGGTGCAAAAGCGCGACGCCACAATCCAGAGCCGTTGGGTGCATTTCTTCACGGCTTTTTACGGCCTCGGCCATCGTGGCTGGATCCCAAAGCATCCCTGTTGCTGCTGCTAGTTCACACATCGATCGTATGACGCTGCCGCGCGTTCGCGAATTCAATGGAACCGACATGGTGTCGATTGAGCACAGATCGCTGATCTTGCGGTCTTGAACATCGCCGTGGACTCGATCCAGCACCTGTTGAACTTTGCTGAGTTCTTCGTTGTCGCTGACACCGATTCGGTCTTCCAGCCAATGATGGATTTCCGCTTCACTAAAACGCCAGTTTCCGCGGACTTTACGGCCCGGAATCCGTCCACGCTCCACCATCCGAGTGACTTGGTCGGGTGTCACATGCAGGTATTGAGCAAGCTGAGCGAGATCAAGGTCTTCCATTGTCTGGTCAAGTTTTGTGGCGTTTGCTGGAACGGTTGTGTGAATTGTAGTGAAAGCCCCAAAAAAGGAACCCGCCCAGAACGCAAAAAAGGCTTGGTGAAAATCCACCAAGCCTTTTTGGTCATTGTGACAGGAGCAATTCTACACGGGACACAATGACGTTATGCGAACAGAACGAGATTAGTTCGAGCCGCCATTCTCCAATTGCTCACGATACTGGTCTCGCTCGCGGCGGGTCGCTTCTAGATCAAAGATCAGGTACTTCATGTCCAAACGCAATTGCGACAGGGCTTCTTGTACCAAGTTCAATATTCGTTTGCGGCGAGTGCTGCATTCGACCACGCGGTTGAGGGCTGGGGTCAGCGAATCACGATACTGTGCTGGCAGCCCGTTGATTGCGTTGGTCAGCTCCTCTAGTTCGGTGGGGATCTCGTTTTGATTACTTGTCCCGACAGTTGAATGTGTCATGTGGTTGCTCCTAAAGGTGTAGCCTGAGTCGTGTTCGTATGACCGTTCCAAACGCATTTGAGGTGCCAAATGTTGCGGAACGGCCCGTAAGATCCTACGTAAACTCTTTGCCAACAATGATTTAGGGGTTCGCCAGATGCAATGCTGCCATTCTGCAACGTTGTTTTTTTTCACAACGTTCGGACTTGGCTCGGAGACCTAAATCTTGATATGGAAAGACTTTACGCCATTGGCGACGACTTTTAGCGACTTGAGGCGTTTTTTCAACGCCATGTCGCATTTGCCACACACCTGCACGAATCGCTGATCACATCCAACTGTTCAAGCGTCGTGTCGGCGATTGTTTCGTGAACCAGCGGATAGGTCAATCATCCATGACGCTTAATCGAATAACTGCCATCAGATGCGCCCGGGATATAACGACTTGGCAGACCTTTCGTCCAATTGTTTTCGTTGTTTCCCTTTTGCTGGCCACTTTGACTCAAGATTCCGCATCTGCCCAGCTTCATGATGCGCTGGATGCCTACCCGCCACGATGGAACTTGGACGGTTCGGATTGCCAGGCGAGTGTGATCTCTCACAAACACCTGTCCGACGGTGGTAAAGACGGCCGCGGATGCGAACATTTGGTTTTTAATTCAACGCACGGCAGCGAAGCCCTTTTTGTCTATCCGCTGGAACCTTTGGAGGTGAATGACGAGTTGAGGGCGAATCTGTCGGTGATGAGTGCCAAGCCGGGTTGCCGAATTGGATTGCGAGTTCGTTTTCCCTATTCGCGCGATGATGAAACAGGAAAAGCGATCGCGGTTGTGTTGTACGGTGCTGATTACGAGGATCCTGGAAAGTACAGCACGATCGGCGTGGGGTCGATCAAGCGTCCGCTTAAGTTAAAAGAAATTGCGATCCGGCGCGAACGTGGCACCAATGCTGATTTGCGAGATCCCTACGTTGATGCAGTCGTCATCAATGCTTTCGCAGGTGCTGGGACAACGGCTGTTCGACTGGATGAATTGCAAGTCGAAGGAATGATTGCTGTTGGTGACAAAGGGCGCGCACTGACCAGGCTGGAGCAATCGGATCGTTCGACGGTGATGCGTATCGGCCCGGGAGGGTCGGAGCGTTTGGTGCGCGCGGAGCCACGCGTGATGAAGGGTGCTTTTCCGGTGAACCGTGTTGCTAGGATTTTGCAATACAACGGCGAGCCGTTGGCTTGGGTCCGATCGCTTGGGTTTGATGGTGTGTTGTTGGCTAGCCCTCCCAATGCATCGATTTTGCGAGACGCGATTCGTAATCGCATGTTGATTTACGCACCGCCACCAACTGCGCCGGATCCCAATCTGCAACCGTTGCTGGAACCAGTGGCGGGATGGTACATCGGATCCAAGGTAGCCTTGGATCGCCGTCGGATCCAGCAAGCCGATCAATCTAGTAAACGTATTCGCGGTTTTCCCGAACGCTGGCAACGACCGATCGTTGCGGCGCCCGCTGAGTCTTGGAATCAGTACGCGCCGCTGGTGGATGCAATGATCGATGATCTGCCAATCAGAGGACGCGGAGTATCAGCACACGAAGAAGCGGTGGAAATCGCGCGAGGGCGCCGGATTTTGGGGAATCGAATTCAATCCGCCATCGGAATCGCTAGCTTGCCACCAAGAGCAGCTTTGTTGCAGACACAAGAAATTTCGCGGGCCATCGGTGCTCCGCCTCCATCGTCCTTGCAGTGGCATGCGATGTGGGCGCAAGTCATCCGGAGCTTGGAATCGGTTCCGCACGCGATTGTTTTTCGTTCCAGCCAGTCGTTAACATCTGGCGCGGAACTCGATGCGCAGCGCGCCACCGCGCTCAGTTACATCAATCGTATGGTTGCGATGATCGAGCCGTGGGTTGCTCAGGCAGCACCAATGATTGCTCCGCCAACCTCCAATCCGAATTACCGCTGTGGTCGGCTAAACGTCGGGGAAACCGATTTGCTGTTGATCACATCCATAGCGTCTCGTGGTGACGACATTCTTGCCGGAGACGGTGCCACGATTGATATCGCACTTCCGCCAACGGACGCTTCCAAAATCGCTTGGCGGCTGACTCACTTTTCTGCCGAACGATTGACAACCGAGCAAACATCACTTGGCCCACGCCTGCGGATTGTGTCGCCTGACGTCGTCGAAATAATTGTGCTTAGCAGTGATCCCGGTGTTGGCGGAGAATTGAGCCAGTCGGCGCAGCGTTTTGCTCAACGCGCCAGTTCGGATCGCTATCAGTTGTCCAACGATTTGTTGCGTCAGACCCGGCAGCACTGGAACCTTGCTGCGTCCGCTAGAGCTGCTAGTCGTGAAGTCCCAGCTGATTTGTTGACTGTGGCAACGCAAACGGTCGGCGACGCGGAGTCATCGTTTCGCGCCGGCGACACGGATGCTTGCTTACGGTTGTTGCGCCGCGCGGATGCTTGGACTTTGCGTTCGCGATGGCAACTGTCCGATGCCTTGATGCCGGACTGGCCAAATCCAACAAGTTGCCCGACCCTGATCGCCAACGCAACGGAAGCTCACGTAGCATGGCATCCACTGATGGGCGAACAAGGCTGGGGCGTCAATCGACTTACCTCTGGATCGCTCGATGAACCAAGCTTGATTGGTGAAGGTCGGTGGCAGATCGGAAAACGACAAGCCGTTCGGGCTGCAACTGAAGTCAGTTTAGTCACACGAGGTGTATTCAACGGCGCACGCGCATTGCGGGCTACGGTGACACCAGCAACTGAAAGCCAACTGCCCGGTGGATACGAAGGAACAACCTTGCAAATCAGCAGCCCTTCGATTCGAATTCCTGCCGGCAAGGCGTTTCGGATCGACGCAATGGTGCGCACGATCGGATTTGGCGGAGCTCATCAAGGCGTACTGGTTTACGACACAACCGGCGGTCAGGAGATGGGCGTCCTTGTACGAGGGCGTTCGGAGTGGACGCCGGTACGACTTTATAGGCAATCGATTTCGCAGGCGGATGTGAGCGTCATGTTCGAGATCATTGGGGCCGGGGAAGCGACCATTGATGACGTTGCTTTGCAGCTCTGGGAGCCGAAGCCCACAACGCCAATACCGCTTCGCCCTATGATAGAGCTTTCTGCAAAGCCAGGCGATCCATCGACAACACGTTAGATAAAGTCGATAATCGAATTTGCAAAACCAATTTTGAGGCAGGAGCTTAGCGAGATGCAACAAGTAAAGATTTTCAAAGGCGTGGATACCGAGATTTCGGATATCGAGAAGCAAATCAATCGGTTTCTTAGAAAGACAGGCGTCACCGTACTTTCGGTTACCGGTAACTTAGCAGCTCAGCCCGGCAGTGCTAACGGCCCAATGAACTCGTTTGCCGGCAGCGATGTGATGGTCATCATCTTGTTTGACTACGACGAAAACGCGGCAAAATCTTAGAATCAAGAGTTTGGTTATTTGGTTGGGCCGAATGTTTTTGTGAGCGGATGGCACTAGACACGGTTTCGAGCCACAGCCAGCCGGTCAATAACCGGGGCTATCGCCCATCGGCTCATTCGTCGGTTCAGTAAATCAAGAAGCCGTTAACGGTACTACGAACAAAGAAGCAACTCACGGCTCGGAGAGCCGTGCTACTGTGTCCGAAAATTGGTTTCGTGGATCAGCCCAAGAAATCTACTTTTCCTGATTCCAGACAATAGAATGCTGGGACAATTTTCAGGTCTTTTTTCGTGGCGTCACCGATGATCGAAGAACGACTGCTCAAGTTTTCACAGGTCCTTTTCGCGTTCTCTTTTACAACAGCATCGACATCGGATTCGTTGCATGAATCGATTGCCGGTACGATGTGCGCGACCAAGTGATTCAAGTTGTAGCCATTGTCGCCACCTGCCAATGCGGCTGTTACTGCTCCGCAACTCTGGTGTCCCAAGACAACGATCAAGTTCACGCCTAAATGGGCTACCGCGTATTCGATACTGGCGATTGTAGAAGTGTTCGCAACGTTGCCGGCGACTCGGATGACGAATAGCTCGCCCAAGCCGGTATCGAACGAAAACTCTGGGACGACTCGGCTGTCTGCGCAACTCAAGATGATTGCGTATGGCTTTTGTCCGCCAGTCAACTCTTGCCGGCGACTGGAATCCTGTAGTTTGCCATCCAGCTTATCAGCAACAAATCGTTCGTTGCCCGCTTTGATACTCGCCAGTGCCTCGTCGGCGGATTTGTTTTCGTTACTCACATTCTTCTCCGTCTACATAGTGTGAAATGACCAACGTTCACATGTTGATTTAGGCGAAATTGTAAAACGTATTTTGTGATCCAGCGAGTGGTGTTGCACCAAAATAAAATCCACCGCCAAGTGCTTTCGCCGACATATATTGCTCTTGTTCAAGCAAGAACGCCCTGAAATCACGTCTTCATCGAAATTTCACACAAGCCGTGCGTTTTCAGGGCAAAGCGATTATCCGCAAGCAAGCGGATTCGCCCGACCAGATTGGCCGGCTAGATTTCTTATTGAGCTTGCTGGGGATTGTCTGCTGCGGCAGGAGGAGCGATGACGGGAGCCGGCATGGCTTCCACAGGCCCATTCGCTTCATTCAAATCTAGCTCCAGCGATTCACGAAGCATGTGGCTTTGCGCTGATCGACAGACATCCAACAGTGCATGTGTGTCTTGCAGCAAAGTAAACCACTCGATTTGCTCATTGGATTTCTTGACCTCAATGTTCTCAGCAGCTTCCGCGATTGAATCGAGTTCGCAGCTTCTGGCAAAACGTCCGAGCCGTTCTACCAAGGTCTGCATGCCTTCGCCGTCTCGATTTTCCAGCGCGTCGGCAATCCGCTCAACTTGAAAACCAATTTGGATAGCGGCTTGATTCATCGAACTTGATTTCTCGTTGCGATTTTCGATGCAGCTGATAAAGTGCTCAACGAGTTTTGGGTCAAATTGATTGCCACTGCAGCGTCGAAGTTCTGCGATCGCTTCGGCATGCGAACGGCCCTTTCTGTAGACTCGGTCGCTACGCATGGAATCGTAGCTATCGATGATACAAAGCAGGCGGCTCTCCATTGGAATATCTTCACCGGTTGGCAGATGAGCATGTCGCCCATTGCCATCGTAGAAGGCATGCCGGTTGGCCACAATGTTTGTCAGTTGCGGACAATTGAATGCTCCTTCGACGATCTCGACACCAACACGCTCGTGCCGCGCCATGATTTCCCATTCGTCTTTGGTTAGCTGAGTCGGTTTCAAGAGGATATTGTCGGGGACACCTACTTTTCCGATGTCGTGAAGCAAGGCAGCGATTTCCAATACGTATGCATCCCGCTTGCTCAACAGGCCTTTGGACACACGGACACACATATCCGCAACCCGGCGGCTGTGTTCCGCCGTCTTGGCATCTCGATACGAAAGCGATGAGACCAAGGCCGTGACCGCTTGGTAGGGAATGTCCAGGCGAGGCGTGGCTCGAGTGTTCGGGCCCGGCGTTTCGGCTTCCATCTCCATACCCTCTTTATAAAGGACAACACAGTTTCGCCCCGTTCGCTTTGCGCTATACAGGCACGCGTCAGCCTGGTTGATCATGTCCTGAGGTTCTTGAGCGCCGAAAGCAAGTTCTGAAACACCCAAACTAGCGGTCAACCTCAACTCGCTTGGTGAATCCAATTTGACATTGCTAATGGCCAAACGCGTTTTTTCCGCAGCCTTGACCGCTTCGGAAGCCGACAAGCCAGGTAGGACCACGCAAAACTCTTCACCACCGTAGCGACATACCAAACCGTTCTTTTCGTGCATCGTTCGGATCACAGCGGAAACCTGACGCAGCACTTCGTCACCAATGTGGTGTCCGTAAGTATCGTTGACGTTTTTGAAATGGTCGTTGTCGATCATAATGCAGGCCAATGGAGACGACATTGCCGTCGCTTCGGCCCAAAGTTGATCAAACTGGTTGAAGAATTCACGACGGTTAAAGCAACCAGTCAATGCGTCTTGCGTTGCCAGGACTTGAAGCTCTTCATTTTTGCGTTCGATTTCGTCGCGACTGTGACGCAGCATCGACAGCATCGACTCTAGTTCGGCGCGATGTCGTTCCATGTGTGTGACGTCTCGGAACGTTGCCAACGCGCCCTTTGCCGACCCGACGCCGCCCAGTGGTGCCGCATTGACAGAAAAGATCCTTTGATCGCCATCGGGCATTGTGTACCGAAGGATGCGACCAACCTCTGTTTCAGCATGCTTGATCGCACGAATCCACGGATATCCTTTCTCTTTTTCGTCGTCGGATAATACCCACCCCAATGAACTTGCTGGACGATTCAGCAGCCAATCAGTATCCGCACCCAAGGTTTGTGCAAACGCACGATTCGCAAGCACAATGTTTTCGTTCTCATCCAGCAACAGCAGGCCTTCGGCAAGCGTGTCGAGTGCTTGACGAACCCGATCCGGCACAACCTGCGTCTTCTGAAAAACCTTCATCATCCGCGAAACGAAAATCGCATAGGCAGGAATACCGAACAGCAAGAAAAACGCGATGACTCGCGCTAATGGATGGTTCTTTAATCGTTGGATCAGCGAACTGGAAACGACTTTGTCCGACTGAAAGCACAGTTCCACGTTGCCCCAAGCCCGCCGATTGACGTTAATCGGGACCTTCAAGGCCTCGACTGTCGTTTCCTCTTCATGGGCCGAATTCCAGAATTCAGCGTGATCTTTGGTAGCGTTTCTTACATGCCCAAGCTGACTGCGAAGGCCGATCGACAGTAAATCATGATTCCTTTCGACCTGCAATTGCATGCTGGTTTCCAGGTCTTTCCACTGCTGACGGCGGATATGGGCAGACGCATTGACCGCCAAGGCTTCGCTTAATTGACGTCGCCCCTGTTTCACAATCGGGTCGACTTCGGGCAATAATCCGAGCATATGTCCACCCACAATCAGACTGCAACCCACACACACAAGTGCGAAGGCAAGGCGAATCGATGCAAAGTAGACTTTGCCCACAGTTAGGCTCTCGTTAAGAAAGTGTCCGCGCGTACCGTTGGCGGACTAATATTGAGAAAGCTTTGCTTATCGCTATTGCCTGCATTGCCGGTCTTTCTTCCATAGACTGAATCAGACCAATTCAATCGCGAAACACTCACGAATCGACAGGTTGTGCGGATAAAACCCCTGCCTTGTAAAACTTTGTCGATTGCGACACCCTTTCGGGTTGCTCGGGTTGATCAGCTCATGCTGTTGAAAAATCCGTACATTCGGATCTATGTGAACGGCTCGTGCGCGTCATGCCGCCGATGTACAGCTAGGTATGTGTACAGAATGGAAGGTATCGACGCTCAAGCAACCTGCGCAACGGGTAGCTTGCATCACCAAAATTGCATTTGCAGTTGTTCTGGTTGCTGCTGCGCTGCCAGTTGGCCAAGCTTATTCGCAACCACCCAGCGACGATTCGAAAGAGATTTACGTTCGAGCAAGCGAACAGCCAAATCTGATTCAACCGCAGTTGCCTCCCGCCCAGCCGGATAACCAAGTCGAAATCGAGAGCCCACTCCCCCCTCGCCAGAGAGTCGTGCCTCCGGTTACACCCGCATCGCAAATTTTCAATCGTGGTGCGCCGCAGCAGAGCCAAGTAGTGAATGCTGCCAACAACGACATCATGTGGTGGGAATCAAAGACGAACGAACTGCTGCTGAAACGTCAACGTTGGGTGCAGTTTGACATGCCGCTGATCCTGACCGACACGCTTGTTCATAGCCCACAGATAAAACGAGTTTCCAGTCGAGCGAGCATTGCGCTTGAACGAATCACGCAACAAGAAGCCGCATTCGATCCAACACTCCTACTGGGCGCCGATACAGGCCGCACAAATAGTCCAGTCGGAAACTCGTTGACCACTGGTGGGGACAGTCGTTTGCGAGAAGAAACGCTCGACCTGCGTGGCGGCGTTCAGCGACGGACACGAAACGGTGCAACTCTGGACGTGTCCCAACGCCTGAGCTTGCTGGACAGTAACAGTACGTTTCTCATTCCTGAAAACCAAGGCATCTCGGACTTAAGTATCAGTCTTACGCACCCATTGTTGGCCCGAAAAGGTCGCCGTTACAACGAGCGGCTTTTGACACAGGCAAAAATCGACAGCCAGATTGCTTGGCAAGACATGCGTGCGGATGTCGAACAGCGAATCGCTAGCGTCATGACAACGTATTGGGAGTTGTACGAAGCGCGCTGCCACGTGATTCAACAACGTGATCTGCTAGCACGTGGAGAACGTGTCGAAGCACTTATCTTGGCACGAACTGGCTACGATTCAAGCCGAATTGAACTAGCAAAAGTTCGGCAGCGCATCGCGCGACGCTACGATCGACTGATTGCCCAAGTAGCGACGATCAAACGTATGCAAAGCCGACTTGCAACTCTGGTCGGTTCCGATGCGTTGTTTGGTGCAAATTCAGATCTTGAACTCTTGCCCAAGACCAAACCGATTTCGCCTGCAAAATACTGGGAGCTACACGACACGTTGATACAGGGGGCTCAGTTCCGACCAGATATCCGCGCGGCGGTCAACGAACTGGAGGCCGCAGCCCTTCAAGTCCACGTTGCAAAAACTGAGTTGGTGCCGGAGCTGAACGCTATTTTTGACGTGTCGATGGGAGCCATCAGTGATGACTTTGACATAGCAAACTCGTTGAGCGAACAGCACCGAACCGGACCAGGAATCGCTGGCGGACTGCAGTTTCAAATGCCGCGCGGAAGACGCTTGGCACACAGCCGCAAACGCGAAGCCAACCACTACTACCAACAAAAATCTAAAGCGTTGCAGGAAGCAATGCTGCAGGCAAGGTTCCAGATCGAAACACGGTACATCGAACTAACGCGAACCATCGACCAACATCAGTCCAAACGAACTCTGGTCGAGGCCGCTCGCGAGGAAGAATATGTGTTGACCAGGCGATGGGAATTGATCGCGGGCGATGGCAGTGCAATCGGCGTTGTGCTTGAAAACCTCCTGGATGCTCAGCAACGGCGAACGGACGCAGAAATAGAAATGGTCTCAACCCAGACCGACTACATGATTGCAATGGTCGAGTTGCAACGCGCGATCGGCAAGCTACTTGTCAATGAGGGAATAACGCCCACACGCGCTGATTCCGACAACAGCATTGATTTTAGCCTGACCGACACGCAGCCGATCAACACCCTTCCCGTAACTACGACAGTCCACCCAGCGATCACACCGATCATTACCGAACACGCACAATACGCTCCTGTTACCGCCGAACAAACACTGGTGCAAAATCCGGAACCGACCGTGTTGATTGGACAGCCTGAACTCAACTCGCCCACACAAACGATCACACCTGCGCTCAACCCGCCCGCGTCACAAAACACAAAACCAACGAAACTCAGTGAGCTTCCCTATGTTAGGCGCTAAATACACAGCAACATTTGCCATTCTTGTTTGTTGTCTGGCCAATCAATCCGCGACCGCTCAAACGGTCTACGAAGGCTTTACAAAACCATTGAACGAGATCCGGGTCGCTGCGATCGAAATTGGGCGACTGTCGACATTGGATGTTGACGTCGGGCACCGTGTCCAAAAAGGACAGATGCTGGCACATCTTGAAGATTCGATGCAACGGTCTGCTTTCGAGTACAGAAAGCTGCAGTCGCAAATGACCGGAGAACTGCTCGCCGCAAAAGCCGAAGAAAAAATGCAAAGGCTTCGCGTACAACAATTGGAGAGACTAGGCGGACAGTCAATGGCTCGACCCAATGAAGTGCTTCGCTCGAAAGCGGATTTGGAAATTGCGGTTGCTCGCCGCATTAGCGCTGAAGAGCAAACTCAATTGCGAAAGGCCGATTTGCAGCAGGCACAAGTTCAGCTTGACCGAAGACAAATCGTTGCTCCGGCAAACGGAATCGTTGCTGAAGTCTTTCATCGACCGGGTGAATATATTTCGCCCGGAGATCCAGCGATCTTGCGATTGTTGGTCGTCGAAAAGCTACTGGCCGTTTTCAATGTGCCAGCAGAAGACATCAAGCACATGAAGATCAAACAGAAAGCAGAGGTCTATCTGCGCAGCACGTCAAAGACAGTTCCTGGCACAATCGCTTCGATCGCCCCAATCATCGACGGCGAAAGTGGCACAATCGAAGTCAGCGTTGCACTGGACAACAGCGACGGTTCGTTGTTGGTGGGTGATCGCTGCACGATGCAATTATTCGGAACGCACTCGGCCCGATTGCCTCCAGTAACAACACGAGTCGATGCGCCTGGGATTGGAGCGACAAAGAACCGATGATTGGGGAAACTGCTTCTACATCACCGACCGCCACCGGCAACTTCGCGCTGGCTCCAGGAGCAGAGGTCCAGAAACCAACGATCAGCACGGTTACGGTTGCACTTGAAATCGTTGGGCGCGTCGCCAAGGGCATGACGCGGCGAGATTCAATGGAGCAACTCGCGCACGGACTGGCAAAGTATTTTCCGGCATCAAGTGTTCGATGTGCGTTGGGCAATCAAGAACAGCTTGGCCAGTTTTTTGACAATCGCCTGGGATGGATCGGAGTCGAAAGCAGTCTATTCACTGATACAAACGAACTGTGGCCCAACCTGCCGCTGCACAAACGCGACGCACAACTTGTCGGCCGTGATCTATTCCTGATCATGCCAGACGATACCACCAACCAATCCCTAGTGGCTTGGATTCAAAGTGACTTGCTGGTGGAGGCTAAACATGATTGGATCGGCGAAATGCTGCCCGCGCTTTCGACAGTGTTTTGGCGTCGCCCCGCAATTGACTTCAGTCGATACTGGCGCCAAATTGGGCTTGGCAACGCCGCCTGGCTGGCAATCGCTTTGGCGCTAGTATGTTTGGTGACTTTGTTTCCGATTCGATATCGCGTTGCTTGCCGCGCCGTGGTTCAACCCGTGCAGCAGCGCCTGATCGCGGCACCGTTCGAAGCGACCCTACTGAAGGCTCATTTTTCTCCAGGTGATTCGGTCAAGCAGGGGCAAGTACTGGTTTCGTTTGATGGTCGCCCCCTGCGACTTGAACTGGAGTCCGTCAAGGCAGAGATACAGCAGTATTCAAAACAACAAGACGTCGCGCTCGCCACCGGCAAAATCGCCGAAGCTCAACAGGCTGGATTAAAACACCGGCAGCTTTCGCGGCAGCGTGACCTGTTGCAACATCGTCTGACGCAACTTCAAGTACTCAGTCCGGCTGATGGCGTGGTCGTTAGCGGTGACCTGCAAGAATATGTTGGATCGCCTTTGACCACAGGACAAGTCATCGCGGAAGTTGCGCCGCTGGACAAAATGGTCATCGAAGTAGAAATCCCAGACTACGAAATCGCTTTCGTGCCAGAAGGCGCGGAAGCCAAAATCAAACTCAATGGCGTTGGTGGTCCTTCGATTCGAACGGCGTTGGCGGAAGTCTACCCGTCAGCAGAAGTTCGCGAGGACACAAACGTGTTCATTGGCAAAGTCGAAACCGCCAACAAAGATTCTCGATTGCGTCCCGGAATGCGCGGCGAAGCAACGACGTATGGTCCCCGCCGCCCGCTGATTTGGCCATGGATACGCGGCGGCTACGAGCGGGTTCTTTGGTGGATGGGGTACTGAAGCGAGAATTCAAGCAATGGAAAATCCTGCTCCACCACAGCCAAACGAACCAGCAATCTGCCCGGCTCTGGATCCGTGTGTCACATTCTCGGATCGAACCTACGGCGGCGTCAATTCATACGTCGTTCATCACCCGGTACGGAGCAAGTATTTTCGGTTGGGCGCGGAAGAATACTTCATCGTTAGATTGCTGGACGGAAAACGCAGCGTTGGCGAAATCGGTGACCAAGCTCGCGCGGCGGGTGTCCAATGGTCCGATGAAAAAATTGCCAGCCTGGTCGCACAGTTGACTCAAAACGGATTGCTTTCCGTAGCAACTCCGCAACAACCCGAGGCAGAAGCAAAAAGCCTGCCGTTGATGCACCGTATTCTCAAACTGCTGTCCTTCACCGTCAGTCAACGCTTGCCACTGACCAACGGTGATCGCATTGCCAGTCGCTTGGTCGGCACACTCGGCCATGCGTTTTCGTTTCCAGCGATGATCGTTTGGGCGCTGTTGGTCGGCAGTGGCTTGCTGGTTGTATTCAACTCTGGGAAGGAGTTTTCCGACGAACTGATACGGATTTTCGATCCTGGGATTTGGCCGCTACTGATTCTATTGTGGTGCGTTGCAAAAATCATTCATGAACTTGGGCATGCCGTTTGTGCGAAATACCACGGGGTCAAAGTCGGCAAGGCTGGTGTCATGTTCTTCCTGCTCGCGCCACTCGCCTACGTGGATGTGACTGACGCCTGGAAACTTCGTCGGCGCAGTCAACGTGTTCAGATAGCGCTAGCCGGTGTCTACTTGGAGCTCGGCATCGCAGCGATCGCGGCGTGGGCCTGGTGGTACTTGCCCGCTGGAATGTGCAAACACATTGCCGCGCAGATATTTGTTGTTGCAGGCCCGGCAACCTTGCTGGTCAACGCCAACCCACTGCTTCGTCTGGATGGATATTATCTGCTGTCGGATCTATTAGAGATTCCGAATCTGCGCATGCACGGGCGCCGGCAATTGGGCGGACAGCTTTCTAGTTGGTTGGTGTCGATTCCGGCAAAACCGCCACTATTGCAAGGCTGGCGACGGCACTTCGCAACCGCACACGCGTTCTGTTCTGTGATTTTTCAATTCTTTTGGATGGGCGGTCTGGTCTTTGCGGTCGCAACTTGGGCGAGAGGATTGGGGATCGTACTGGCATGTTGTGCGGGGCTACTGTGGGGCGTGATTCCATTGGTCCGCTGGGGCATGTCGGTTTGGAATCATGAACCTGGTGGAAGCTGGAAACTGAGCAAGCCGCGAAGACGATTGATTGGGCTTGCACTGACATCGATTTTGGTCGCGCAGTACTTTGCACTTCAAGCGTCGCCGTTTGCAAGACGCGTGCCTGTGATTGTGCAACACAAAGACGAACAGATCGCCCGCGCTCGCGTCGCTGGATTCGTCGACGAAGTCTTTGTGACTAGCGGTCAGAAAGTATCCAAAGGCATGTTGCTGTTGAAACTTCGTCAGCCGCAGTTGGTCGTTCAGCAAGAGCAACACAAAGATGATTTGGAGATGGCGCAGCGGCGCGCGATCCAGTTCCGCGGCCAAGGCGACATTGCTGGATCGCTTGCTGAAACGGCCAAGGCGAATAGTCTTCGGCGTCAGCTGCAAGAGATGGACGAACAAGTCGCGCATCTGATGGTCGTTGCCGAGCGTGATGGGATAGTCACATCGCCCTACACAAAGAAGCTTGTTGGATCCTACGTATCCAAAGGAGACGAGCTTGTACGCATCGCGGACCCAACTGACAAAGAGTTGTTGATCAGCGTCGGCGAAAACGACGTCGAGGCTTATGAGCAATCGATCGGAAAGCTAGCCAGGGTACGGATCAGGGGCGGTACGGAATTGAAAGCCACACCAGCGGAGCTTCGCCCCAGGGCAAGGCAAATTCTAAACCACCAAGCACTTGCAGCATCCGCAGGAGGACCGATCGCCGTCGAACCGTCAGAGTCTGCCGACAAGCTCCGATACGTAACGCCACAATTCCACGGCGTAATAGATTTGGACAGTCGCATCGGCCGCAGACTTCGCGCTGGCCAGATCGGGATGATGACGATTGCAGACAATCGGTCACTATTCAAGCGAATCTACGACGCAGCATCATCAGTCCAGCAGTAAGCTCCCATCGCTTCTCGGATCAATGACAAAAAATGTGGTGCCCACGTAGCGGAAGTCGTCAAGACTTTTGGCAAACTGCACCACCATAGAATCAGAATCAAATCGATAGCTCGGAGACGCTGTGAGTTTTTTGTTTTGTGAGCGGCACGGCGATAGCCGCCGTTTCTGTGGCGTTCGATTCTGTCGTTTGCGCTGTTCCGGCGTATCGCGTCCTCGGCCCAACATGGTTTTTGGTAACCCGACGCGTGAGCGAGGGACCGGATCAAGATAGATTGTCCCTCGCTCATGCGTTTTGTGAGCGGCACGGCGATAGCCGCCGTTTCTGTGGGTCCGATTCTGTCGTCTGCGCTGTTCCGGCACGTATCGCGTCCTCGGCCCAACCTACACCTGATTGGTTTTTGGTAACCCGAGGCGTGAGCGGTGTTAGCATGGGGT
>CAYNNP010000094.1:0-22629 GCA_964398215.1 uncultured Pirellulaceae bacterium
GGACCGATCGGATGCGAGCTTGCCCAATCGATGCAGCGACTTGGTTCGCAAGTCACGATGGTGGTCCGTGGTGGAACATTGATGTCCAAAGACGATCCCGAAGCAGGCAAGATCGCCGAAGAAGTTTTCCAAGAAGAGGGACTTCAAGTACATTTCAAGGCAAATCTGTTACGTGTCGAACCAGCTGGCGCGGAACTTAAATGCACGATCGAATCGGGTGGCAAAGAACAGGAGATGACGTTTGACAAAATCCTTGTCGCCGCCGGCCGAATCCCCAACACCGACGGGCTAGGACTAGAAGCTGCCGGTGTCGAGTTCGATCGTCGCGGTGTGAAGGTCAATCACCTTCACCAGACAACGAACAAACGCATCTATGCTGCTGGTGATATTTGTTCGCCCATGCAGTTCACTCACGCTGCTTTCGCGCAAGCCGAATTCGCAACGCTCAACGCGCTGATGCCGTACCCTTATCGCCTGAACGCTCGCGATCGCGTGATGAGCTGGGTGACTTATACCGATCCCGAAGTCGCACATGCGGGGATCAGTTGGCCGGACTTGCAAAAAATGGACGTCGATGTCTACGAGTTACCGATGAAGGATAACGATCGGTCGCAAACTGAAAGCGAGCATCGAGGTTTTTGCCGCATCTACTGCAAGAAGGGCAAGGACAAAATTCTGGCTGGAACAATCGTGTGTGAAAACGCAGGAGAGATGATCGCCGAATTGAGCTTGGCCATCACGCGTGGATTGAAGCTTCGTCATATCCAAGAAACGATCCACGCCTATCCGACGCGGGTCGAGGTTATCCGCAATGTAGCGACCGAATGGAAATTCACCACATTGACTCCCAGCGTAAAATCGATGGTAGGCATGTGGTTAAAACTCAGCCGCAAACTCGGCTAGCCACGTTGTGTGGTTCCTTGCTGGATCGCCTTATGCGGTTGATTTCACCGATGATTCTAAAACTCCTCTGACTTTGGGCCATAGAATTGCGGCTTCGATCAGCATCCAAAGTTCTAGCACCAAAGTCGTGACACCGACCACGATCACAACCCAGTTTGGATTTTCTGCGCTGACCCAACCTGGGATCTCGGACATCATCGCCCAAGCAGGCATGATCAACATGAAAACCATGGGAATCACGATGAACCACACCGGAACGCCACGTCGCCACAAAAAGAACGACACGACCAAGAACGATAGTCCCGCCAACAGTTGATTGGTGGCTCCAAACAACGGCCAAAGGATCAGACCACCTTTGCCGGCAAATGTTGCCAACCACCATTGCAAACCGGTTACACCGCCTGCCGTCGCGGCGCTAGGCAACGATGTTGTTCCCTCCTCGGTAACATTCTCGGCTAAGTAACTGGCGGGCAATTCACCGCTGATCGCGTTACCAATGGTGACTTTCGCGTTGGGCGCCGGCAGTGCTGCAATGATCAACGCCAGCACGACTGCAAAAATGGTAGCGCCGTGCATGTTCGTCAGCCATGAAAACGGATTCAAAGTCAGTTTGTTGTCTGACGTCCCGTCGCTACCACGACGCGTAAACGTACCAGCAAGTTCTTGGACGACATAGCGTTGTAGTCGGCATGCGGTATCCAAGGTTGTTCCGGCAAACGATGCGACCAACACTCCCATGATCGCAACTGCTACAGAGGCTTGGATGCCCATTGCTTTTAGAAAGTTTGCAGACCCATCAACGAACGCACCGACTTTCGCGGGAAGCCCTTTCGCCGAATTCCATGATTCATAGCGAGCGTTGTACGCCGCCGCGCCAGTCAATGTTTCCCCCGCGTTTTCCTTGTCTGGAATCCCCAGCCCAAGACCAGCGACGCAGGCTAGGATGACCACTGTCGCCAAAAACCCTTCGGTCAACATGGAACCATAGCCAATGAACTGTGCATCCGTTTCACAACGAATCTGCTTGCTGCTCGTGCCAGAGGAAACAAGGCAATGAAAACCGCTGCACGCGCCACATGCAATGGTGATGAAGATGAATGGAATCACGCTGGGCGCGTCCGGTGGTTCTGCTCGGACAGCCGGAGCTGCAATCTCCAGAGGCATTCGGGCGCCGCCTTCGGCTATCGGTGCTCCTCCAAAAATCCCCGCAACTGCCAGCCCAACGACGACCAAACCAAGAGCCGTGATTAACTGCAGTGAATTGATGTAGTCTCTGGGCTGCAACAATAGCCAGACGGGTAAAACACTTGCAACGTACGAGTAGACCAGCAGCACCAGCACCCATGTGATTGTCGACCAACTGGCCAAGTACGCATTCAGAGCCCCTAGTTTTCCATCATTTCCATAGATCAACGTCAAGTACATCGCGACCAGGGCAATGATGGACGGCACCAACAGATTGACGTTCTTGCGATGCAACCAGACTCCGATTGCCACGGCGATCGGGATTTGTACAAGACACGGAAAGATCGCGGCAGGATATTGGCGGAAGACGACCGCAATCACTAAACCAAAAATGGCTAGCACGATCGTCAATGCCATGAACAAGACAACCAAAAACAAAAATCGCACGCGCGGATTCAGCACTCGGCCCGCAACATCGCCAACTGTTTGACCATTGCTGCGCATCGACACCACCAACGCGCCAAAATCGTGAACAGCTCCAACCAAAATCGAGCCCAACAATACCCAAATCAGGGCCGGTAGCCACCCCCACATCACGGCAATCGCGGGTCCGACAATCGGTCCCGTACCAGCAATGGAGGTAAAGTGATGCCCGAACAGCACCGATTTATCGGTCGGCACAAAATCGCGATCGTCGTTCAGTTCGACACTGGGCACGTTGGCATGCTGGTCCAATCGAAAGATCTTTCGTGCCAGCCATCGTCCGTAGGTATGGTAAGCGACAAAGTATCCAATCATGGCCAAGACGGCGATCAATAGAGTAGACATGACGGTTTTCGAGAAGAGTGTCCGAAGGAGAATCGAATTTTTGAAAACAGTGTGTCGGTCGTTTGCGGAGCAGATGGAAAACTGGACTCAAAAGCGTTTTTGACCTGTGGCCGCATTCGACAACCGCCCTATACTAGTGGCTCTTTGTCTGGATTATTAGTCCATCAACCTATCAACTACTTTTACGGAAGTACGGAGCACGAAGATCGTGTCGGAAAACGTCGAAAAAACAGTCATCATCGGAAGTGGCCCCGCTGGGTGGTCAGCAGCAATCTACGCAGCTCGTGCAAACCTGGATCCGTTGGTATTTGAAGGAACCTTTCGCCCTGAGATGATTCCGCTGGGACAATTGGCGTTCACCACCGAGGTGGAAAACTATCCCGGCTTTCCGTTTGGCAACGTTCGAGCGTTCATCGAATCAGCAGTTTCAACGGACCGGCACTACAACTTGCCACCGGCTCCTGACCACAAGAAGGATGGTGTGCTTCACTACGCCGTCCAAGGTGTCGAATTGATGGAGCTGATGAAACAGCAAGCATTGAACTTTGGTACTCGGGTGGTTGAAGACGATATTGCCACGGTTGATTTTAGTGGCGAAATCAAAAAACTGACATCTGCAAGTGGTGACGTGACGCTGGCTCATACCGTGATCATCGCAACCGGTGCGCGTGCCAACTACTTGGGCCTGGAGTCCGAAGAAGCGTACAAGAACAAAGGTGTCAGTGCTTGTGCTGTATGCGATGGTGCATTGCCACTATTCAAGGGACGCGAACTTGCTGTCGTTGGCGGTGGTGACTCGGCAGTCGAAGAAGCAACTTTCTTGGCCAACTTGAAAGATGCCGCAACGATCCACCTGTTGATCCGTCGAGACGAAATGCGTGCTTCGAAGGTGATGCAAGACCGCGCCTTGAAGCACCCGAATATCGAGATCCACTGGAATACTGTCGTTGATGAAGTTCAGGGTGACGGCAAGCAAGTCAATAACTTGAAGATCAAAAGTACGAAGGATGACAGTATCTCGGACTTGGCCGTTCAAGGTATGTTTGTCGCGATCGGCCATACGCCGAATACAGCGTTTTTGGATGGTGCCGTGGAGATCAACGACGCGGGCTACATTCAGTGGCAAAAAGCGTTTCGCACGAACACCAGTGTCGAAGGCGTTTTCGCAGCAGGTGATGTTGCCGATGACTACTATCGCCAAGCAATCACGTCAGCGGGCACCGGTTGCATGGCAGCGTTGGACGCCGAACGCTTCCTCGTTGAAAAAGAACTGTAGCCGGACCCAAAGCGTAACTCCAAAACGCGTGAGCGAGGGACAATGTGAGTTCCTTCGCTGATGCGTCGGGTTACCCTTTATTACCGCAAAGCAATACAATGCGGTTTGGCGAGGTCTTGGCGACTTTCGCTACGCGGTTTACGGTGCAATCACTGTCGTCTCGGCTTTTGCACTTATTCCGGTGGGGCGGTTTCGACTGATGGCTTGGACATCGAGCACATAGGTCTGTGGCTGATTGCTTTCCAACACGATGTCGTAGTCGACCGATTCCCCAGGACGCATGAAGCGAATATCGGGCAAGGCAATAACGCCTGCCAAGTCGCGAATCTCGCGCGACTCCGGTGCACTTGTTTGCGACACCCGCTTTACTGACACACCTGGCGGCAACTTGAATCGCAATTGCACATCGCTATCCGATGCAGTTGAACCGTTGATGACTTGCATGGTGTATCGAATCGGTTGCCCAACCAACACAGGGTTGTCTCTGGCATTCAACGTGACCTGAAGTTGATCCGGCACATTGTTGGCGTTACCAGAAGGCAGCGGAGTCGGCGGTGGTGGAGTCCCGCCTACGCCGGAGCCTACGCCACTAGGACTTGGGGCTGGGATCGGAATCGGAATCGAGCCAGGAATTTCGGGAGTGGGGCGCACCGGCGGCAAAGTCGGTAGTGGCGCAGCGTTTGGTGGTGCGGGCAGGGGCCTTGGCGCTGCTCCCGGGCCTGCGTTGCTTGGTGGTGGGTTGGACGCATTGGCCCTGATTTCGAATGCGAAGGTATCTTCCGCCGTCGCGCCTTCAGAACTTCGAGTCGTCATGATGATCTGAGAGCGCGGGTTGGGTTGCCCTGGCTGAAATTCGACTTCAAACAGTTCAGCCTTTCCAGGTTCCAGCATTGGCACGTTCCACGCGAACAAATATTGCCCCGCCCGTTCTTCAATCAAGCCATCTTGGGTTCGACGAAGTGGAACCATTGGCGGTTCGTAGGTCAATGTCACACGCACATCAGTCAACGTGACTTTGCCAGTATTGGTAACCGTTCCTCGAAAGACCGGTTTTTCACCCACGGTGACTAGCTCAGAACCCGTGATTTTCAAGTTCACCGCGGGTGTTTCAGGAACTGGATTGATCACAATCACGCAGCTTTCGAGAGCCGAGCGTTGTTCCCCGCTTCCCTTGGCCTCGAATCTAACACAGCGTCGTCCTGCATCGGTTGGCACAAATATAGCTTTCGCACGCCAGTGATCGCCAGGCTGTAGCGGACCAGTTTGCTTGGTCATGTTGACCAGCTGTTTACCAGTGTCCTGGTGGATCATCGACTGATCCCCTGTCGCGACCAACTCCATTTCTTCAATTGGTCGGTCACCAGTGTTCTGAATATCGATATTGAAAGTGACAGGTTTTCCAGTCTCGTGCTGCTCATCGATCGGCTGGACTCGCATGACAAGCGACGGGCGAAAGACGTCCATGCGCACAGAATCTTGTGCAACCAAACCGCCTTCGCCACGACCTTGGAAATTCAATTCCGTTGTTGCTTCTGCGGTCACATCCAAATACAAATCCAATTCCGTTTTTGGTGGAATCGTTCCGATTGTCCACGTGACCGTTGAAGGCAAGTTTTGCGCAAATGAATCAGGACTAACAGCCTTCACTCCGGGCGGAATTTGGACGCCAACGTTCACATTGGTTGCTGGCTGATTGCCAGGATTCGATACCGTGACTGCAACGCGAGCTGGTACGCCAAAGGAAGCAACTTGTGGCGCTCTGGCACGCAATGCAAGTTGCGGGGCGCTCCAGGTAATGAAGGCTTGCCCCTGCGCGATTGGCAAATCTGGCAAGTTATCGCTTTCGCCGCCTGGCCGGATGACGTTGACATTGACCGCTGCTGTTCCCGCTGTACCAGGCACGGGCACCAGTTGTGCTTCGGCGTTTCCAGAATCGTCCACATTGACTTCGACCACACTCGAACCGGCGGTGCCCGCAAAGCTTGCTAGTTCAGGCTGCATGATTTCGTAGCGAACCTTCCATCCGCGTGCTGGAACGCCATTTTCGCTGCGGGTTACACGAGTCCGCACGACCGCGTTCTGCCCAGCGGTTAACGACTGCGGTGTTGGGAATTGCCAGCGTGCATCCACCCAATAGATCGTTGCGGTCGCTTTCCGGTTGTCCCAGCATTCGCTATCGGGAGCCAAAACGGTAACACGACTCGCACCCTCGCTGGGGCTGCTGAGCGAAATCCAAGTCTGCCCTTTCTCTAGTTGTACATCATCAGCCGGATTCAAATTTCCGCGTGTGATCAATGTTCGCTTGGTGCTGGTGACACCATGTGCAAACGATCCGTCTTTCTTTTCGGATTTCTTGATCCGAGCCAATCGATGGGCGAATCCTGGATCATCATCACCGACTTGGATCAACGTGCCGACGCTATCCGGCGTCAACATCCACTCCAAAGGCTCGCCCATCTGCAAGTAGCCGTCGGTTCCACAAATACCGCTTAGCAGAATGACCTCGCCACCGACCGGGGCAACAATTCGCTGCGGCGAAAGTAGAATGCATCCGCGTTTGCCACGCGTGGGCAATCGCAATAGGTCTCGAACTTCAGCTTCTTTTCCCAACAAGACCGCTGGTGGTCCATCCTTGCACTGGCCATTGCAATTCGCGCTGGGAACATACGGTTCGTCGCTTGCTCCCGCAGCAATGGTTGCTGGCGCCGTAATGGGCGTCGCTGGAACAGGGCAAATTGGCGGTTCGGCGGGTTGGGTAAAAGCTGGCTGTGGAAAACGGACACGGGGAATGCTTAGATTCCTAAGTCGCCCCAACAAACCGCCAGCTTCTCCTGCAGACCCTGGCAACGCAATCGATGTGGTTGTCGGTAGCGGCGCGAAAAGACGTGAACCTGTCGGGTCGATCGCTGGTAATCGAAGACCTGCGCAACCACTGGTCAATATGAATAACAACGACATGGCCATCAGCCAAAATCGCAGCTTGTTCGAATCATTCGGTTTGGGTACGGCTGTGGTATTCACGGCACGTCTAGCTCCTTCGTGAAGCCAATATTGGAAAAGGCGCAATGCGCACAGCGCATCCTGCTGGGGTGGACTTTGCCCGCTGAAACGTACCACCTGAATTGGCATGTGTTGCGAAAAGTCAACCAAATGTGTTGCGAAAACACATCATCGCCGTGACAGTCACGACAAGAGAACCGATCCTATGGATTGTGTACAAAATGCAGGCAGTAATCCTACTTGCGTTTTGGCAGTAACACACAGACGGCTTGGCGATCGTTTCGAATCAGTAGATGACGCCCCGCAATCGTGGGAACATTCCAAGTCTTGGAACTCAGCGGCGAAAATCGAAACCGCTCGTCATATTTCTTTTGGTTCGCAGTGACAAAAACAACATCGCCACTTTCCGCTTGTCCAACAATGGTATCTTCAACCAACAGTATCTGGCCTTGGGCAAACCGTGAGCGGCGCGGCTGGACCCACAACCGATTGCCTTGGGAAATTGTGGCAGCTTGCAACGAACCATCACTCAGAGAATATCCAATATCGCCTTGGATGCAGGCATGTGTGAATTTCGTTCGAAACACACGAGACGAGTGCCATACTTCGTCGATTTCGAATCCACTACTGGTCGTTTTCACCTCTACCAACGAACTGCCGCCACCGTAGCCCTTACCGACCAAGAATCGATTCTCGCCCGCAGGCACAGGCATGCTGCAACTGGCATTACTGGTACTTGAACCTGGCCAATCGAAACTCCACAAAACGTCTCCGCTAAGTGGATCATGTCCGGTAACCGTGCTCTCGTTGGTCGAAACAATTTGTTCTTTGCCATTGATCGTCAACAGTCCGGGAGATGCGTAGCTGACTTGGTCGCTGCCCGCGGTCCATTTAACTTCGCCCGATTGGATGTCCAAAGCAATCAAGCTACGCTTGCCATTGCTGGGCGCATTTGCATCTCGCCGCGTTCCGTAACCCAAAACGCATGTGTCGCCAACGACCAGCGGTGAACAAGAGCGACCCCAAGGCGCGATCGATTCGAAATCTTCTTGTTTCCAACCAGCGTGCTGGTTCAAGTCCACGCGCCAAGCAAGACTTCCGGATCGTAGGTCCAGGCACCACACATGTCCGGTCGCACCCGCAGCGATTACTTTGTCGCCGTGGATCGTCGGCGTCGTGCGCGGGCCGGTTCCACCTAGCGCGTTATAGTGAATTGCATCAACCGATTGGATCCAAAGCAATTCTCCGTCGCCGAGTCGATAGCACGACACGCACTCCTGGTCATCACGCTGTTCCAATGTGATCGCAAGATCATCCTGCACAGCAAACGAACTCCATCCCTGACCAATGCCCTGATCCCACAAGACGGTCATATCTTTCGAGTCGGTCGGTATATCAAATTCGCGATGAGTGATGATCGCGTTTCGGTCCGGGCCCAAGAACTGTGTAAACGCGGTCAAGGCGTGGGACGAATCCGTGCGTTTGGTCGATCCGCTGGAACCTCCTGGTGTTGCAGCATCTCCTTTCGAAGCGCTGTCAACATCACGCAAAGCATGGTTGGCTTTGCCAAATCGAAATTTGAAAATCGGAAACATCTCTCCCGTGAAACCATCGTGCTGGAAAAGCACAAAGAAACCAACGATCGCTGTGATCACGATTCCTGGAAAGGCCCATCTGTTTCCTTGCCGCCGGTAATGCAACTGCAGCCGAACGATCGCATACCCGCTGGCTAGAATTCCAATCGCATAACAAGCAAAGTTGGTGTACTGATGGTCGAAGCGCGGCGCCAAAAACCATTGCAAAAGAACGATCAAGATTGCTGCGGCGAGCAATACAAACACCGGTCGCCGCGCCCAGCCTTTAGCAGGCTTCGTCGCCGGATTGGATTGCTCGGACGAATCCGCCTGGGGCTCAAATGGATTGGTATCGTTCTTGTTCATAATGAATGTGAGTTGCAACGACAGCTAAAAAGCAGGAACTTTCCAGTCAGGAATCCCCTTCGATTCTTTCTGACGCTCGTACCTTACTGCTTGCGGTTGCTTTTGAGGAGGCACAGCATCTTCGTTAACCATCAGCGGCAACGTGGCCGCCCACCACGCATCGTAGTCCTTGCGGATCTTTGCAACGACGTCTGGATGTTGATCAAACACATTCACTTTTTCATACGGATCAACTGAAATGTCGAACAACTCTTTGTTATTTACAAACCGCCATCGCTCTGTTCTCACACCGCAATTCTTGAACTTATTGGCATATGGATCACGGCCTTTCTCCCACCGGCCCTGATGAACAAAAAGATTCCGATCCGGCAAATCAGCTTTCGGATTTTCCAGCAACGGCAGCATGCTCCGTCCATCGATCTCCTGAATCCCGGCCGGAATTTTAACACCAGCCAAATCACAAAACGTTTTGTAAAGATCAATGTGTGCGCTTAACTCGTCGATATCGACACCTTCGCCCAAGACTCCTTTCCATCGCCAAAACGTTGGGACGTGTGTGCCACCTTCGTAGGGTGAACCTTTACCGGTTTTGAATCCCGCCGTAAACATCTGGACGTTTTTACCGTTTAACTTTCCGCGTCGACCGCCTTGCCCATTATCAGTCATGAAAATGACCAGCGTATTCTCCCAAGCATTCCACTGGTCCAGCTTACTCATGAGCTTGCCAAAGTTATCATCGATGTTTTCGATCATGCCGTATCGACCGGCAGTGTTTTGGTCGTAGCCCAAATCCAAGAATCGTTTCTTGTATTCATCGGGCGCAATCATGGGGCCGTGCGGCGCATTCAAGGTCAGGTAGGTGAAGAACGGTTTATCCGCATCCAACTGCTGCTTGGTCCAACCAATCGCTGATGAGAAAAACACATCGGTACAAAAACCTTTGGTTTGGACAATCGTATCGTCATCCAAAATCACACAATCAAAATACTTGTTCTTACGGTTCGGCGGAAAGTCGGCGCAGCTACCAACGTACGACTGCCCAATGCCACCGGCACCGTGGATAAACGTCTTGGTAAATCCTCGGTTGTATGGCTGATAGGCGTCTTCGTCTCCCAAGTGCCACTTGCCAAAGATCCCGGCGGCGTACCCATTCTGCGAAAGCAACTTTACAAACGTCGTTGTGCTCAGCGCCATTCGCTCGCGTTCTTTGATTGTGTGCGTAACTCCATTGCGAAACTCGTGTCGTCCACTGAAGATCGCTGAACGCGTGGGAGCACATGTGGGGCTGACATGAAAGTCCGTGAATCGTGTCGACAATCCGTAAAAACGGTCCAGGTTTGGCGTCTTCAGCACCTTGTTACCCATGCACGACAAATCACCCATTCCCTGGTCATCGGTTAGAACCAAAATCACATTCGGTCGCGCGCCGGCGAGCGATTTTGATTGCGCAGCGCATCGATCCGCTTGGGTAAATCCGATCGCTATCAGACCGAGTAAAAGACAAAGTGCACGCATGTTGGGTTACCTAAAGTTTTTGTAAAGCAGTCGAGAGTCCAGAGCGGAGATTATATCCTCGCAGCAGCAAACAATCCTGTACTGCCAAGACAGTTTCAACCAAAAAAATCAGATTTTGCAAGTTCGATTGAGCGAATTCAAAACGTGAAAATGTTTGCGTCGCGATCCGTCTGCACCACGATTCAGCTGAGTCGTTTGCCCCAAGCTTCGATTTGAGATTGCACTTGAGCGGGAGCCGTTGAGCCGTAGGAAACGAATGCTGCAACCGCATTTTTGCTGCCCAGCACATCGAATACCGTTTCGTCCAACTGATCACAATGTTGCTGCATCTCAGCAAGCGACAATTCGCACAGTGCCACCGAGCGTTGCATCGCTTCGCCCACGATCGCACCGACGACGTGGTGGGCCGTACGCTGCGGGATCCCTTTCTTGATCATCCATTCCATCAATGTCGTGGCGTCCAAGTAGCCATGTTCAAGGCGACTGGATATTGACTCGCGTTGTAGTTCACTGCCAACGACAATCGGTGTTGCCAGTTGCAACATCGCGATCACCGTGTCAAACGAATCAAACAACGGCGGCTTGTCTTCTTGCAAGTCACGGTTGTAGGCGAGCGGTAAATTTTTGACCAACAGCATCAGCGTTTGCAAGTTGCCCATGACGCGGGCGGATTTGCCCCGAGTCAATTCTAAAGTGTCTGGGTTGATTTTTTGCGGCATGATGCTGCTGCCAGTGCAAAACTGTTGCGGCATCTTCAAAAAGTTAAACTCAACAGTACTCCACAAAATCCACTCTTCGGCCCAACCACTGAGGTGCGACGCGATGACGGACAGCACAAACGCACTTTCCAAAATGAAATCGCGATCGCTGCTGGTGTCCAAGCTATTCGCAGTGATGCCCTCGAACTCCAACTCCTTGGCCGTTTGTTCGCGATCAATTGGTAGCGTTGTACCGGCGACCGCAGCAACGCCCAAGCTGCACTGATTCACGCGGCGACGACAATCAGCGATACGTTCGCGATCGCGCTGGAATTTTTCGATATACGCCAACCAGTAATGGGCGGCCAGCACAGGCTGTGCACGTTGCAGGTGCGTGTAGGCTGGCAAGATCACATCGGCGTCAGCAGCACAGCGACCATGGAACGCTTTCTGCAACTCCACCAACAATTCGTCTACGGAATCAAGCGCTTGGCGAATCCACATTCGCGTATCCGTACTGACTTGGTCGTTGCGGCTTCGGGCAGTATGCAGTTTCCGTCCAACGTCACCGATGCGATCGATCAAAGCTTGTTCGATGTGCATGTGAATGTCTTCAAGCTCGAACTGTATTTTCAGCTTGTCGTCGTCGAGCTCCGTCTCAATTTCTCGCAAAGTGTCTCGAATCAACGAAAACTCTTCGCCGCTAATCAGCCCAACAGTCGATAGCATTTCCGCATGCGCGATACTGCCGCGGATGTCTTGACGGTACAAACGTTTATCAAAGCTAATGCTCTCGGCATACGCTTCCAAGCGTTCGTCAGTGCTTGCTTGAAAGACGCCGCTTCTGGATGGGCTATTCACTGGAGCGAGTTCCGGAAAACAGGGTAAGACGGGAAAGGAAAGAACCCAAAGGGTGAATTTTGACGGCACGATTGCGGCGGGCCACTGTCGCTTAAGGGGCGAATCACCCACTTGAAAAGTGACTTTTGCGATACGTTCTGGCCGCAAATCATCCAGCACTGGTGCTTGCTGCAAAACCACATCTTCAAAACTGCCGCTTCGGGTTACCAATCATAGCCGCTTAGGCCAATAATGTTACCTGCGGTACTTTCTGGTGCCGCATTCGGTGGCGTCCCCATCGAAACCCATTCCGCGCGCGATTCGACCGACACATGTACCGCTTGATTTTTACCGCATGCTTGGTCCTAGTAACCAAGCTTAGCTTTGCGGCCAATCCCAAGATCAGTGCCGCCGCTGGCAAAGTCTATTCGATTGCCACCATTGAAATCCCAGTCGACGTTCCGCTAGAGGGGGCTTCATCGCCACTGAATGTCTTGGACGACGAGGGCCGAATTTTATTCCCGATCTCTAGTGACGTTCGAGTCCGTGTTGCAAGGCCATCGGAACGTCCTGTCCCGCGTCCTGGCAATGGGCGGCTCATTGGTCGGCTTGGAAATTTGATTCGCGAAATCACTGGGCGTCGCAGAGACGAAAGCGTGACCATCGCGCGGCGCGTTACGTTTTTGATTCGGGGCGCAGCGCCGCTTCAAATTCGATTATTGGATTCGCAACTGGAGGTTGGACGTTATGAAATTCAACCGCGCCAAGACCAAGTCGTTTACCAGCAACTTTCGCAGCAGTGGTGGACGACGTACAGCGATGCCGCCAAACGCCAGATGGACCTTGGTGATTACCCACCGTGGGTCGAAAACTATTTGGTCGCGATGCTGGGTGGTCGTTTGGGTGTTGCGTTGCCACAGTGGTTTACCGACGGCGAAGAAAACGATGATCCTTTGATTGGCACGTTCAAGTTACTGGCCGGCACCGAGTCGATCGCAGAAACTTTCTTTCGCCGCGCAGTCGCCGGCGACTTTGATAACTCCCCAGCAGCTAGACCTTTGCCGGCTGGGCCAATCTGGAAAGCCAACACGTATCCTCAGTTGCCAGGTGAACCAGACATCGAACCGCTCGCGTCTCGTGTTCCGCCGGAGTGTTGCTATATCCGTTATGGCGACTTCACTAACTTCTTGTGGTTCAAAGATCTGATTGACGAGTTCGGCGGTGACATTTCTCGGATGGTCACACTGCGCGGGATCGATGAACAAACGACCGCGCGTTTAGAATATCAACTTGCGCTGACGTTCAACCAGCTGACACGGATGCTGGGGCCAACGATTATCGAAGACCAAGCGCTGGTGGCGACCGATTTATTCTTGAGCGAAGGTGCATCCATTGGCGTGGTGATGAAGGCCAAGAATGCATTCTTGTTACGAACCACCGTGAATGCAGATCGCGCTAAACGCGCCAGCGCGGACCCGACTGTGACACTTGCGAATGTCAAAATTGGCGACCAAACAGCATCACTTCTCAGTAGTGGCGACAACTCCATCCGTTGCTTCATGGCAGAGTCCGACGGCTATTTTTTCTTTTCCAACAGCGAGTATTTGGTTGGTCGTTTCTTTGAAGTCTCTGCGGGCAAGCCGTCGTTGGCCAGCACCAAGGGCTTCAAGCTCGCTCGGCAACTGATGCCTCTGGAGCGAAAGGATACGATTTTTGCATACTTGCCGTCCGAGATGTTGCGAGGATTGGTCGCGCCCAAATACATGATCGAAATGCGACGCCGACTGCACGCGAAAAGCGATATCGCTCTTTTGCAGCTAGCTCGGTTGGCCGCCGGTGCACACGGCTTGCCGTCGACCGGTATCCAAGAGTTGATTGAAAGTGGATTCTTGCCAGAAGGTTTCGGCGCTCGAAGTGACGGTAGCGGAGTCGTCGAAGTCGGTACTGACAGTGTGGACACATTACGCGGTGCCCGTGGATACTTTTTGCCGATCGCCGATATTGAAATTGACCAGGTCAATCAACAAGAATCGAATTGGTACAGCAAAATCGCCAAAGAATACTCCGAGCGGTTTTCGCAGATCGATTCGATCATGGTCGGCTTGCAGCGAATTCCGATGGAGAACGGAATCGAACAAATCAGCTTGCACGCCGAGATCGCGCCTCTGACACCAAAGAAATTCGGTTGGATTGCAGAACAGTTGGCCCCGCCAACGCGCGTGTCAATGAAGTTCGCGCCCGATGATATTGTGGCCGTGCAAGCGCACGTGGAATCCGAGCAAATTGGCCCTGCGACTCATTTGTTTCTTGCGGTCAAAGACACAGTGCCGCCTCAGCCAGACGAATTCGATGGTGTCATCAACACATTTCGGTCCATCAAAGAATTGCCAGCGTACCTGGGAGCGTGGCCGCGTCCTGGTGCAATTGATCGATTGCCGCTCGGGCTTGGCCGGGGCAGACGTATGGGTGACGGCGTCAGCAAACTGCTGGGCGGCATCTATCGATACGCGGACGAGAGCTACGGTGTGCTGTCATTCTATCCAGATATCTTGCAGCGTACGATCAACAACTTGGAGGCCGTCGACGTCGAAACGCCCGCCAACGTACGAGTCAGGATTGGTAATTTGACCGGCAGCAAACTGCAAGGCTGGATCAATCAACAGCTTTACACACAAGCCGCAAAGGGCAGTTTGGCCGGCGCGAACTTTCTAAACATGATGACACGCCAATTACGTGTTCTGCCAAGCCAAGCTTTGCAACGCGCTGAATCGATCCTCGGTGGACGTTTGCAATGCCCGCTTGGTGGTCAATTTCAATTCAACGAACCTACCGGATTATGGGTCAGCACGGCTTGGCAAGCGCCGTCTCCACCAGCTGCACCTCCGCAAAACTACCTTTCTCCATTGTTGACTTGGTTTCGCGGAGCGCAAGCCACACTGGCTCAGTACTCGGACCGACTGGTCATCGATGCCACGGTCAATGTGCAACGAAAACAGTAACAAGCTGGCGGTGCTGCAGCCGCCCAAACACACACAGTTTCTCTCACTCTTGCTGAATTGCAATTCATGTCAGGTTCCCCACCCGAAACACTTTCCTACTCTGATGGCGAATTGGTTTTGATTGATCAAACCAAATTGCCCACACAGCTGGTCACATTGACTTGCACGACAATTCAGCAAACGCATGACGCAATCAAACGGTTGGTTGTTCGCGGTGCGCCCGCCATCGGGATCGCAGCGGCGTATGGTGTGTGCCTGGCACGCGATGATTCCGGAAATCGAACCAAAACTGCTTACTTGGCAGCGATCGACTATCTGGCGACCAGTCGTCCAACCGCAGTCAATTTGTTTTGGGCGCTCCAGCGGATGAAGCAGTTGGTGACAAGCGCTGAAGAATCAGAATTGCCAAAGCTACTAGAAATCGAAGCCGTTGCGATTCACAACGAAGACCGAGAGATGTGCCATAGTATCGGTCGCAATGGAGCACCGTTATTACAAGAAGCTGGCAGCGTGCTGACACACTGTAACGCTGGCGGTTTGGCCACGTCGACTTGGGGAACCGCGCTTGCGCCGATATATCATCTGCACCAAAATGGACATCCCATCGAAGTCTTCGCGGACGAGACACGCCCTTTACTGCAAGGCGCGCGTCTGACCGCATGGGAGCTTTCGCAAGCAGGAGTGCCGGTCACTGTGTTGACCGATTCGATGGCTGGCAGTCTGTTACGCACAGGCAAAGTTGATGCTGTTATCGTCGGCACCGATCGGGTTGCAGCCAACGGCGATATTGCGAACAAAATCGGAACGTACCCGCTGGCGGTGCTGGCCAAGTACCACGAGATTCCGTTTTATGTTGCCGCACCGTCCAGCACTTTTGATTTCGAATTGGCGAGTGGTGACCTGATTCCAATCGAAGAGCGAGAACGAGATGAAGTCGCAGAACCATACGGCACGACCACCGTTCCGTCAGCAGCCAAAGTGATGAATCCAGCCTTCGATGTTACGCCGGCGGCTTTAGTCGCCGCCATCATCACCGAACGCGGCGTGATTCGTGAACCCACCACCGAAAAGCTATTGGATCACTTTGGCAGGTGACTGTAGACGATGTGCTGTTGCGTAACCAACCGTGGGCAAGTCTACGTACTCTCGATTTCTTTTTCTTTCTTCCGGTTCCAGCCCGGACAGGCGCCTTCGACCAGCAAGAACCAAGCGAACACGAGCACGACAACGCCAAGCAGCTGGGTGTACTCCAACCAAGTCATTCCTGTCAGCAACATTAAATAGATGCTTCCTGAGAAAAGCAGCGTTCCCACTAAAAAACAGTAGCCAGAGATTCGCAGCAATCGTCCAGGTCGCAGGACCATCAATATTCCGACCGCGACGATCGCCAGGCCATGAACCATCTGGTAGACGATCGCTTTGGCAAAATCTGCATCGGGCTGAACTTTAGTTTCGCCGACGGGTTGCAAGTCAAACGCGCCCAGAGCGGCAGCAAACGCCGCGACCAAAGCACCGGCTTTGATCCAGCTGTTTTCGATATTCATAATTCATTTCCTGGCAATTTTGGCAGCACAAAACAACGGTGTTTTACCACAATCAAAAAGTGGCATAGGCTTCCAGCCTGTGAATAGCAAAAAACACAGGCTGGAAGCCTATGCCACTTTTCCCTAGCGAGACAAACTTTTACACTACATGTTCCTTTCCTTCTGCGGCGGTCGAATTCCGTTTGGTTTCATCATGACTTCCATCAGTTTCACTATCAACTTGATGGAGGGGCCCGGCCGATGCGACCTGTAGCTGTCCAACGTGAACGATGCTACAAGTGCCGTCGCCCTCTGAAGCTCTGCTTCTGCGAACACATTCCCAGCATCCAAAATCAAACGCATGTACTTATTCTGCAACACATGCGCGAGCGATTTCATCCATTCAATACTGCTCGGATTTGCAAACAAGCGTTACAGAATTCAACCATCCTTGCTGATCACAACAGCGCGCTCAGCGATCGGCTGGACGAATATCCGCTGCACGAAAACGTAGGCTTGCTGTACCCAGGTCCCGATGGCCGACTACTGAGTGATCTCGCGCCCGCAGAACGCCCCAGTCAACTTGTCGTAATCGATGGCACATGGCACCATGCAAAAACATTGGTCAGAGACATTCCGCGATTGAATAACTTGCCGCGATTCCAGATCTTGCCAACCGAACCGGGACGCTACCGAATTCGCAAAGAACCCGATGCAACTTCATTGTCGACACTGGAGGCCATCGTCGCCGCGTTTGACGCACTGGAACCCGACACGCAAGGACTGAGTGAACTGGTTGCCGCTTTTAACTCAATGGTGGAGACTCAACTCGCGCACCCAAAAGCAAAGTATGGATGGCGAAAGAACAAGAAACGAAGCCGCAACGCCATGGGTGTACCGCGAGCCATCTTGCACGACTTGCCTAACGTAGTCGTTGCGTACGGCGAATCACAACCGGGAATCGCAGGCCAAAAGCATCGCCTGAAATCCAGCGTAAAACACCAGCCCGTGTACTGGGTCGCACAGCGATTGATAACGAACGAAACGTTTCGGTGCATGATCAAACCTCCCACGGAACTGACAGACACGTTCTTGAACCACTTGGGCATGCCAAGGGCCGCCTGGGACCAAGCCGTTTCGGTTGAATCGTTTCGCGACCAATGGAAACGGTTTTTGCGAGCCGATGATCAAGTCACCGTTTACCACAACAGCACCGCAGCATTGCTGGATAACACGGGTGCAATCAACCCTGGTCGGCTGGTGCTGAAGTCCGTCAACTTTGACCCACAACATCAACACCCAACGCTCGATGCATACTTGTCGGCAAACGGTATTGAAACGCCAAATCCGATCCACCGTGGCCGAGCGGGCCAGCGATTGGCCAATGCGATCGCGATGGTGTTTCACTTGAATCGCCAGCACAACACATTGGATCGCGACCTACGAAGCGATCACGACGAATAGATCGGTCGATATCAAAGATCCAATCGAATCTGATTGCAAAACAGATCTAGCAACTTTTGGCTTTCAGGTTGCGTGAAGACATGCGGATCGCAGCGCATAGAGAAAGTAAGCTGACGTCCGTAGATACTGGATGACAGTGTGCAGCGGGTCACGCGACGAAGAGGCGGAACGCCAGTGATTCCTTCCAAAGTGAATTCATCGCAACTGACTTTTCCTTTGCGTTTTGGCAATCGACACGTGAACCGACGCGATGGGTCACCAGCATTGGACAAAATCGATGTCGCCAAACAACGGTTGCGGCGCATTAGCCAGGGCAGAAACCAGGGCACTGCCATTGCAGATGTCAGCCCATTGATGAACGATGTCTGCAAATTACCGTTTTTGATTTGCAATGTGTCTTGGCGAACAAGCTCCAGCAACTGGGCTTCATCAGCGATTTCTTTATCCGTCCTGGTGATAAACGTGTAAGCCGTCATATTGCAGGCTGGCATTTCAAAATCACTCTGGTCGCGCATGTCAGACGGGACCAAGATTCGAATCTCTTGTTTCTTGGTGTTGGCCTCATTCCACTTGATTGCGGTTTGGAACATGCGGCAAAGCAACAAGTCGTTCATCGTCGCGCCGCGCTCAGTCGCTGCTGACCGCAAGCTCGCTAAATCTTGTGATGAAAAAGTATGCTTGACCATGCCGGGATACGTTCGCGATTCAGGCTTGGTCGGCGGCTTTGTCAGCGGAGTGACTCGGACTCCAAACTGCTTCCATGCTTCGCCAGCCGCCTTGCGAAATTTAGTGAACGCACCTTCGTTCGATTTCAAGGTGCGCATTTTTGTGGGCCGGATTTTTAACTGCGAAGCTTTGAACTCGCCAAGTTCTACTTTGCCTTGACAGCAATCCAGCTTTTGCATGTAGCAAGCCAACAGGTCACCGACAAAACGATAGGCTCCCGTTCCGTCACACACGCTGTGGTGAAACTGCATGGTCATTCGCGCGGCCGAATCAGATTCACGAACCCAGATTCTGAGACCTGTATTCTTTTGGATATCGATGTAATCACCGTCATCAAAATCCAACGGTTCGCCTTCTGCGCCCCATTTTATCTCCGGCATTTGCTCAGGCGCCAAAACCCAACACAGCTTATTTTGCTTGGCGCGCTGAATCACAGAATACATCAGCGGATGACGGTGGCAGGCTTCTACCAGCGCCTCTGACATTTTGTCGTGGCTTAACCGTCCCGAGAAATCCAGGTCAACGTAAAAGACCATCGGGTACTCGACACTATCGTCTGCCAGAAAGCACCAATCGATGGGCGTCAAATAAAGCGGAAAGGTTCGCCCATACTTGGGTTGGGTCACGGTCATCAAAATCCGGCGCGGCAGCCAATGAATCGGAGGAATCACAAACGCAAGAGATTAGCCTGTTTCCTGCGCATCCGCTATCGGTTGGATACAACAACCTTGCAAATCAATTTCATCGAAAGCCGGATCGTGACCGATATTCCAATCACGTCCTTTTTGCCAGGACCTACTGGTCGCTGTGGTATCGACGATTGAAGATCTCTGGATCAAACGGGTTTTGCACCGCAGGCAAGCGGCCGCCACTTCGTTCTGGCTTGGTTTCTTTCACTGCTGAAATCGGCTGTGCAGCATCGTCCGGGATTTGGATCGGAGCCAAATCGTTGGCGGGAGCAACTTTCTGCGCAGGGTTCTGGTTGGAGCCCACGATCGTCAGCCATTCCAATATCGATCGTCGAATCGCCACATCCTTTTCTCGAATCGAGCGGTGCGCCCCACCGTGTGAATCGATGGCTCGTTTATACAAAGCGCTTTCTTCGGGCGTCGTTTTGTTGACTTGCCCAACAGTTGACAAGGCGTTCAATCGTGTGATTCGAGGTGATGCACGACTTCCGAACGTTGGTCGAATAAGCGACCATTTTGTATTAGGGTTTTCCGAACGATGGCAGCCAGCGCATCGGTTCAAAAGAATCGGTTGAACTCTACTGCCAAAATGCGAGATCGCAGTCGGTGACAGTTCGCTCTCAGGTTCGCTTGATGCAACGTACGAAACCAAGTCAACTTTGCTGAGTGAATTGGCTGCCGGTGGAGCAGAGTTCGCATTGATCGGTTTCGCAATCAATTCGGACGGTTCATCGAAACGCCGAATGGCTTTACGTTCGCGCAGCAACTGTTCTTCAAGAGCAATCGCTTGCGAATTCGTTGGGTCAATCCTGTAAGCCAACTGGAGTTCTTTGCCAGCTTGATCCAATAGACCATAACGCAAACACCAACGAATATCATCCAAATGAATTCGGATGTTCCCGGGCGTTCGATTTGCCTGACGAAATTCATGCAGTTGCTGGACTGAATCCGCCCAACACCAGACCTGCTCCACATTCAGCCTGATCTCAGTGCCATCGTCTCGGCTGACAATGACTTGGTTGCCCAGCTGAGTTGTTTTGCCAAAAATCACATTTTGATTCTTCAGCAAAACACACGGTTTGCTTTTTGGCCGGGACGGATTTTGAGCCAAGGAAGGCCCGCACGCCGCCAAAAAGAAAAGAGCTATCGTCCAGAGGAGTCGTATCATGTCGCTGAGGTAGCAAATCGCAACCTGCGAAGTCAAGTTGAGATCACACTTCAGTCGGCAATGCATGCTTTCCCAGGTGGTTTCATCCCCCGCCCGCGGGCCTTTACATCTCGATCTCGAATTTCTCGCGGCGTTCTCGGGCGATAAAGCTAGCTGCCTGTTCGTCACCCGTGATTACTTGCTTGCTAGGATCCCACTGTAGTTTTCGACCAAGCCGAATCGCGATTGCTGACAAATGACATGTCGACAGTGCACGGTGGTGACTATTGACGTCTGAGATTGGTTCGACACCATCACGCACAGACTCGAAAAAGTTTTGAAAGTGGTTGGTTGGCTCGCGATGCTTGTAAACTTGCTTCAACGCATCTGCTGGCAATGGATTGTCTTTCAAGTCCTCGACCGGTTTCCCAGTGACCCGGCCACGATTGACAAAGATCCTGCCTTTGGTGCCCTCGAATAGGATTCCGTTGTTACCGTCGGATCGCAACTCGAGTTCAACACCGTCCGCAAAGGTCGACAAGATTTGAAATTTCGTAGCAGTGTTGTACTGTGAATCATCCGTTGGGTAACCGTCTTTGAATTCGACAGGGTGTGATGCGTCGATAGGATCGATTGTGACCGGGCCAGTTTCCGTTTTGCCAAGTCCCCATGTAGCGATGTCGCAGTGGTGGGCTCCCCAATCCGTCAACTTGCCACCCGAGTACTCGTACCACCAACGGAACTCGTAGTGCGACCGTGACCATGCACTGGTCTCGTTGCGAGCGCCAGCTTTCTGTCGATAATCGTGTTGTGCCACGGGTCCCTGCCAGAGTTCCCAGTCCAGTGTTTTTGGAGGTGCCGCTTTTGGCAACACCGGGCTCGTTGGCCCGCCACCCAAACTGCAAGTCGCTTTCTTGATCTCGCCCAATCGGCCAGCACGGATCAAGGCGATTGCCGTCAACATTTGCTTCATGCTGCGTTGCTGAGTACCGATTTGCATCACACGCCCAGTTTTCTTTGCGACTTCACAAACCAACTGGCCTTCTTCGATTGTTAGCGTCATCGGTTTTTCGCAGTAGACATCTTTGCCCGCCAACATTGCTTCGATTGCGACTTTGGCGTGCCAGTGTTCTGGCGTGACGATATGAATGATGTCGATGTCTTTGGAATCAATCAACTTGCGATAGTCAGTCGTCCGCACGGGTTCAGTCCCCGTCCATTCTTTGACGTAGTCGCCAGCCAAGCCAACGCGGAACGAATCTGCATCGCATACTGCAACATAGTCACCATACTTTTTGAATTCTGGTGCGCTGCCGTAGGGACGATCTATTCCAGTCGCTTTTTGGAACCACCGACTGCCGGTCCCAACCACACCGACACGCGGTCGCTCGTTTGCTGCAGCGAAACATTCATGGCGTGTGCCGTCCAACAGAACAGTGGCACCTGCCCAGGCAAGAGCACCTTTGCCGGCAGTTCGCCGAGAAATTTTGCGGGAGTTCGATGTGTTCGGTTTCTTGTTCATTGCAGTTTGCTTTGTCGTTAAAAGGGATGTGCAAGGATCAATCATCCGAGCGCGACCTGAGACGCCGTCGAAATTCTGGCGACACGAATGCCAATCCGACGTCAATCATGAACGCAGTTGCAGCGCCGGTCAACGATCCGCCAGTTGATCCAAGCAGGCCGACGCAGATTATTGATAAAGGCAGGTCTTCCAAGACGCTAATCAGGAGTTGCGCTTTTGTCGCAATGTAACAAGATTCGTTTGTTCGAATGGTCGAAACAAAGAGAAAACCAGCTGCGAAGCAGCGACATGCTGTAGCCTTGGGCGTTAGCCGGCGTTAGCCCAAGGTTGCGGGCGACTCCCCTTTAGGTTCAGTTTTTTCCGGCCTTCATCGC
>CAYNNP010000095.1:0-22612 GCA_964398215.1 uncultured Pirellulaceae bacterium
GGACTGTTTGAAAGAAGCTTCAGATCTGATTTCAGCAACAGCTCGCACGAATGTTTGACGGAACTCTACTCGTTGCCTTTCTCCAAGCCGACTTGGCGTGCGAACTCTTGAACGACGGGGCGATCGGTTAGATGCCGATTGATGTGCGGCCGATGACGCAGTAGTTCGGCTTGCGCGTCAGGCATCGACATGTTTCGGTACTTTATCAACCAGCAAATCGCAACCGTCGCACTACGAGCTCGTCCCGCCTTGCAGTGTATGTAGACCTTATCGTCATTGCCTGCATGCTGCTGAACAAACTCAACGGCTCGCCGGACATCGTCCAATTTCGGGTGTGTAAAGTCCGTTGTTGGGATCCGCAACTGCTCTATCCCGTGCTCGTCGTATTGAGCTTGTGGGCCTTCGTATTCCTCGCAAGTATTGACAACTCCGCGGACACCTTCTTGATAGAGTCCTTTGACGTCGCGCGCGAATGGGTAGGCGCCTACGATCACATTTGGATCAATCGCGTCCCACCAGCGGCGAACCTTCAGGATTCGCCCAAGCAGGAAGTTCCAGCCCAGCGTTGGATAAAATACTGTCTTTGCATAGATTCGTGATATTGACATGTTTTGTGTCCCCCTTCGCCAGCAGCTTTTGATCGGGTCAATACGGTACCGTTTAAATCCAAGACAAATCAGTCATTCAATCTGTGGCCAGAACAAACATCGTAACCGGTCTTGGAAGCATCTCAGCGATGAAATACCGGTCCTATCCAGTTGGCCCCGCGTTTAATACTTCAGGACGAACGCCCGACGAGTAGCTTCTGAAGTTTTCTTGGAACAAGGTAACCAATCGCCTAGCCGTTTGATCGTAAGCATCCGGCTCCGCCCAAGTCGACTTTGGCTGCAATAATTCTGCTGGAACTCCATCACACTCGGTGACGATTTGCAGGCCAAAGTAGTCGTCGCTTGCCGTTGGAGCATCATTCAATTTGCCACCATGAATGGCATCGATGATGGCACGAGTGTAGCTAAGTTTAAAACGTGATCCGACACCGTGGGCGCCGCCGGTCCACCCGGTGTTCACCAGCCAGACTTTGGCGTCATGCTGTTCAATTTTGTTGGACAGTAGTTCGGCGTATTTAGCGGGATGCCAAACAAGGAAGGGGCCACCAAAGCAAGGCGAGAAAGTAGCCTGTGGTTCGGTGACTCCCATCTCAGTACCCGCGACTTTTGCGGTATAGCCACTGATGAAGTGATATTCAGCTTGCTCGGGCGTCAATCGCGAAACGGGAGGCAGGACACCAAAGGCATCGCATGTCAGAAAGATCACATTTTTTGGGTGCGTTGCCACGCAAGGAATCCGTGCGTTATCCATGAATTCGATCGGGTACGCTCCGCGCGTGTTCTCGGTCACAGACGTATTGGTAAAATCGACGTGGTGATCGGCTTCGTCATAGACCACGTTCTCCAAAACGGCTCCAAAACGGAGTGCGTCAAAGATCTGCGGCTCTGCTTCGCGCGTCAAGTAAACAGCCTTTGCATAGCAACCGCCTTCGATGTTGAAAATCCCGTCATCGGACCAGCAATGCTCGTCATCACCGACCAACAATCGGTTGGGGTCCGCGGAAAGCGTCGTCTTTCCCGTGCCTGACAATCCGAACAGAACCGATGAATTGGAGTTTTCGTGATCCACGGTCGCTGAGCAGTGCATCGAAAGCACGTCTTGTTTTGGCATCAAGTAATTCATCAATGTGAACACCGCCTTCTTCATCTCGCCCGCGTACTCTGTACCAAGAATGACGACCTCGCGAGCTTCTAGATCCAAGTCGACACTGGTCTTTGAAGTCATGCCAGCGGTGTGTTGATTGGCAGGAAAAGCGCCTGCATTCAAGATCGTACAGTCTGGTTCACCAAACTCCTTGAGTTCATCGCTGGATGGGCGTATCAGCATGTTGTGCATGAACAAGGCGTGGTACGGTCTCGCGCAGACCACACGGACTTTGATTCTGTATTTCGGATCCCAGCCGGCGAACCCATCGACAACATAAAGGTGACTTCGGGTATTCAAATAGTCGATCGCCCGTTCCCGGTTGATCTCGAATCCGTGTTTGTCCAGCGGGATATTGACGGAGCCCCACCAGATATCAGATTCGGTTTGAGGTGTCTGAATAACGCGCTTGTCACTCGGAGACCGCCCGGTTTTGGTGCCGGAATAAGCGACCAACGCGCCACCGGCCGAAATGGCGGTTCCCGGCTCGCCGCGAATCGCTTCTTCGTACAGTTGAGAGGGCGCCATGTTGCGGAGAATGTTCTGGACCTTGATGCCAAGTTCGCTCACGTCAATCGCGGTCATGTCGTGTTCCTGTTGCGTCAGTTCGATGAAGAAATGATTCGTTTTCGCGGGGAGATGCAAAGGGCGATCTTTGTAGATACCTGCCACCATGCGTCAACCTCAAAACGTGCCTCCCGCCAATAGATTCACGAATTCGATGCAGATGCCTAGAAATACTTGTATCGGCAGCGTGCTAATTTAGAAATTGGAGCGAAATACTTGGCGCTAAACCACGACGATCACTTGCAGCGGTCGCCGAAACCGAAGGGGTCTCGGCTGGGAGCGGCCAAGCTACTATCGCAGCTTGAGATTTAGATGGCAGTATTACTTTGCAAGACTGGAACAAGCAGAGCGAGGACGACGCCAAGCACCAAGATCGCCATGATCAACAGCATCAGTGGCTCAAGGAGTCGGACGAAGAGGTCGAGCTGCCGAAACGTCCGCTTTTCCAATGAATCGGCGATATCAGGCAAGACCGAATCAAGCGAATTACTTTCCTCAGCAACGTTGATCATCTCAACCACGGCAATCGGAAAATGCCCGGACGATCGAAGTGGCGATGCCAAACTATCACCGGCTCGAATATTCTCCGAAGCATTCGCAATCGACTTGCTGAGCAAACTGTTGCCGGTCGCACTGCGGCTGATTTCTAGTGACTTTAGAATCGGCACCCCATTGGCAAGCAGCGTTCCAAGCACGCGACAAAATCTTGCCACAGCAAGGTTCATTAAGATACTACCAAGCACTGGTATTTTCAGTTTCCAACGATCCAGCCGATCTTTGCCGGCATCAGATTGGAGGTGTACACGCAAGGCGAATAGCCCCACAGCGATGGCCACCAAAAGAATCCACCCGCGTTGTTCCAAGAACGTACTGAAGGCCAACAGCGCCTCGCTGATCCAAGGCATCTCGCCCTTGGCACGAAGCCGATCAAACATCGGATCAAACTTCGGTACAAAGAAAACCATCAAGCACGTAATGACGATGCTGCCCACCGAAAAAAGGAAAACCGGGTACGCCATCGCGCTGATCGTCTTGCCCTTCAAATCCTCTTGCAGTTCCGTAAACGAACCAACTCGCTCCAAGGCGTCCTCTAAGAAACCGCCTTCTGTCCCAGCGCGGACCATGTTCACGGACATGTCCGAGAAAGCCTTTGGGTGCCTTGCCATTGCTTGGCCCAGTGGTTCGCCGTCTTCGACACGAGAACTCAAGTCCGGAATGATCTCTTTCAAGCCACGGTCTGAACTCTGCTCACCAAGCACTTTCAAGGAACGGAGCATTGGCACACCGCTTCGCAGCAGCGACGCAAGTTGTCCATAAAACGTGGCCATCGTCTGGCCTTTGACTTTGCGGCGACTGGCAATCGCGGCCATGGTCGCATTCGTATTGGTCGAATCCTTGACGCTGACTGGGAACAGCGAACGATCCGCAAGCATCGTAGTTGCTTCGCGTTGTCCGTTGGCTTCGATTGTGCCGGTGACTTGTTTGCCCGACATGTCTCGGGCGACATAGGCGAAATTGGGCATCGTTAAACCGCCTCACCCTTGGTGACTCGTAGCACTTCGTCAACACTGGAATGCCCCGCCACGACTTTGTCCCAAGCATCCATCCGCAATGTTCTCATGCCATGTTCGATAGCGACTTTGCGGATATCCCAACTGCTAGCACGCTCCTGTGCCAACTCACGGATCGCGTCATTTGCCATCAGCAATTCATAGATACCCATTCGACCTGAGTAACCAACGTTTCGGCACTCGCGACAACCGACGGATCGATAGATTTTGTTGTCGCCAAGTTTATCCCATGGGAAATCCTTGGGCGTATCTTCGCTTGTTGGCGTGTGCTCTTCTTTGCAATGGACACACAAACGGCGAATCAATCGCTGTGCCATCACGCCTTCGACAGTTCCTGCCACAAGAAACGGTTCAACACCCATGTCGGCCATTCGCGTAAAGGCGCCGGCAGCATCATTGGTGTGCAAGGTACTGAAGACCAAGTGACCTGTCAAAGAAGCTTGGATGGCGTTTTCCGCAGTTTCCAAGTCACGAATTTCCCCGACCAGCACAATGTCCGGGTCATGCCGCAAGATACTTCTTAGCGAGTTGGCAAACGTCAGTCCGATCTTGGTATGGACCTGAATTTGGTTGATCCCGTCCAACTGATACTCGACCGGGTCTTCTGTCGTAATGATCTTATTTGAAGGACTCCGAATCTGCATCAGACTACTGTAGAGCGTCGTCGTTTTACCAGAACCGGTGGGCCCGGTGACCAAAATGATGCCGTGTGGAAAATCAATGATCTCGCTGAACTTCTGATAGATCGCTGGCGACATCCCGAGGCTTTCCAGGTCAAAGACCATGGACGATTTGTCCAAGACCCGCATGACCAATCCTTCGCCGTGGATCATCGGGATCACACTCAATCGAATGTCGACCTCGCGTCCTTGGACTCGCAGTTTGATCCGACCATCTTGTGGCAGTCGTTTTTCGGCGATATTCAGCTTCGCCATGATTTTCAAGCGGCTGATGATCGCGGCTTGAAAGCGGTTGATTTCCGGTGGCACAGGTTGCGGGTGAAGGATTCCGTCAATGCGATAACGGATCACCAAACCATCTGATTGTGTTTCGATGTGAACATCACTGGCACGTGTGTCAATCGCTTCCAACAGAATTTCGTTGACCAGCCGAACAACGGAAGCTTCCTGAGCCATTTCGCTCAATTCACTACCGTCTAACTCCAACTCATCCAGCAATTCGACTTCATCAGTATCGTCGACGTTGGCCAAAAGTCCTTCGACCGTTTCACTACCGACGCCTAGGTGCCGTTTCATCAGGCGCGCAATTTCGGCGCGTTCCGAGACAACAGGAATGATGTTCTTGCCAGTAGCTGCACTGGCTTCGTCCAATGGATACAAATCCAAAGGATCCGGGGTAGCGACAACGATTGATCCGTTTTCGACCCGAATTGGAAATAGCGACTGTCGATAGATCAATTTCTGAGGAAAGCCTTCCAGAGCCTTCAGGTCGATCTCGGTTTCGCGAAGATCAACGTACTCCAGTCCGACTTCCTCGGCCAAAGCCTGCAAAGCTTCTTTTTCAGATACGAACCCCAAGTCGATTGCTGCTTGTACGACGCTGGGTGAATCGTTTGTTCGACTCTGTGCCAATTCCTCGTCGCTAATGAGCCCCCGGCGTTTTAGAATCTCGCCTGCGTGAATGATCATGGTTGCTAAACGCGCTCTTGCAAAAACGAAAAGACTACCGCGAAATGCGGCAGTCGTTAGGAAACTATCTTAATTCTCTTAACGTCCACGGCCACCACCGCCGCCGCCTGGGCCACCACGCCCGCCACCGCCACCACCTGGGCCGCCACGGCCACCACCGCCGCCGCCGCCAAATCCGCCGCGGCCTCCAGGGCCGCCGCCCGTTATACCACCGCCACCACGTGCTGATCGAAAGGCGTCGATCCGTCGCTGAATTTCGTCTGTTGAAGTCGTTCCGCCTGGTCTTGCACCACCAGCAGTCGCACCTGCACCACCTGTTTGATTTCCAGCCGCATTTTTGCTGACGTCTCTGCCCAGCACAGCGGAGATTGCTTCGATCATCGCGTCTCCATTAACGCCACCTGGAATTGGAACCGTATCCACGATTACTTCAGCCTGCTTGCCGCCTTCGTCCAGCATGTCGACCAAAGCACGTACTTCCTCATAGTCCGCTGGCGTTGCATTGACGATGATCGAATTGCTTTGTTCGTCAACAGCGATGGTAATTTTTGGGTGCTCGGTTGCTTTGGCTTGTGCGCCTCCGCCGCCTCCACGTCCACCACCTCGAATCGCATTGATAAAGTCTTGAGGTGACGGTTGGCCTCCTCGATTCCCTCCGCCAGCCGAAGACTGTTGACCTGCGATTCGATCACCAAGTGATTTTTTGACGATGTCTGCGATCGCCGTGGCTTCCTGATAGATAACAGGAATCACGTGCAACGTACCTTGAGTTTGCACGTCCTCGGGGCTATCCGGACGATCGTATTTTTCCAGAATCATCGTGATCATTTGCATATCGTTGGCGTTCGCTTGAACCCACAGAGCGTTCAGACGACCGTCGGGCACGATGCTGACTGAGCCTGTAGAGGTCAAAACAGTTTTGACTGCCGTTTGAGTAGCGCCTCCGCCACCGCCTCCACCGCCGGTCACTGCTCCCAGCAAGCCGCCAAATCCACCGCCAAATCCGCCGGTAACGGCATCGGTCAATCCGCCCAAGGTTGAATCGGAACCGCCCAAAATATTTCCTAGCAGTTCCGCTGCATCAGCAGGCTTTGCGTACTTTAGCCAGATGATCTGAGGTGCATCATCCAACGCACTCGAAGGTGTCGCGAATTGTTCCATCAACGCCTGAAACGCATTCAGCGCTTCGGTGTCGTCCGATGCGATCATCAAACCTGCTGGCGTCTCCTGGATAATGATCGCAGCGCCCGGTTTCTCCGAAAACTGCTTTTTGACTGCCGCCAAACCATCACTATCTTTCATTGACGGTTCAGTTTCAGAAACAAAGTGGTAACGCGGCTTGGTCCGGGTCCTAGCATCAATGTCGCTGGGGTTCATCTGTTTCTCAGGCATCCGGTCAGCTTCGCGTTGAAGATTGCGTTCACGCAAACCAGAACCAGACCCGTTTGAACCATTCCGTGATGGGAACCGCTCAATAATGTTTGGACGACCGATCGCTTTCCAAACCGCTTCTACTTGGTCCAGTGCATCCGACGCTGAATCTCCACTGTAAGGCAGAATCCGCACATGGTCACTCAAGCTACCCAAGGCATCTTTGCCCTCTAACTCGGCAATGATTTTGTTGACCATTGCGATCTCGTTCTTGGTTCCAAAAACCAAAAGCTTTCCTGTGGTAGGATCGGCATTGATTTTGGGTCCCTGGCCAACCACGCCGCCTTCCCCATCGTCGGTAACACCAAAAAAGCTATTGATCGTCAAGATTGCTTGAGCGGGATCCACGCGGCGTAACACGATCCCGGCCAACTCAGGCGCGTTACCATCCATTTTGTTGATCACTGTCTTGATCTGTTCATGCACGTCTGATCGTGCAAACGCAATGATCGACCGACTCTTAGCCTCGATCGAAATTCGTGTGCCAGGTTGGTCTTGGAGCAATGTTTGCAGAACATCAAATACGTTTGTGATATCTGCATTAACAATCGGGTGGGTCTGCAACTCAGGAACAGAGACCTCGGCTTCGTTGTTGTCATCCAAATCCAGCGGTTGATCCATTTGCTCGACCAAACTCTGCAGGATACTCAGCTTGTTCGGCATGCCGGTTGCGAAAAGACGATCACCCACGAAGTTCACAGAGATACGAATATCATCACTCGTGTTCTCGCCAGGTTCCAGTTCCAGCAATGGTCGTGCAGCCTCAAGTAGCTCATCAGCGCCACGATGCTTCAGCTTGATCTGGACGACTTCTGTTTTAGATGCGTCCAGGACACGTCCAATCGCAAGCAGCTTATCTACCGTTTCGGTTATTTTCACCTGACGCGGGCCATCGATCACTGAGACACGACCAGCTGGGCCGATCAGCTCAGGAAGCTGTTGACGTGCGTCTTCGGGACTCAAGCTACCAAGTGAAAACACACAGCTAACGATATCGCTTCGACCACGCTTGGACAGTTCTTCGATGGTGACCAGTTCAGCGACCTCGCTAATCAATTTTGAAATATTCTCTTGTTCCAAATCGAGCAGCAATAACATCCGGCCGCGTCTGATCAATGCATAACCTCGATCCAGCAACAAACGATTCAATACATCCAAGGTCTCGGAAACCGTATAGGTACGAGTCAGATCCTGATAATTGGCCGAACCAACCGGCGGGGCTCCCATCGTCAGCGACAAGTCAGCTTTTTCCGCCAACCACTCCAAAACGTCTTTCCAAGGTGTTTTTTTGAAATTTAACCTTAGCTGCAGCCCCGAGATAACATCATTCTCGCCAGCCACGGCTTTTGCCGCCTCTGCTGGTGCGGCGGCGTCGACATCCTGTGGTGGTTGCGTCCATGCTGGTGAGGCGAAACACGCCACGAATAGAAGCACGAACACAGAGATTGATGAGTGGTTCATAGCCTAAGTGAATCTTTGTTTTGCACCGATAAGTCAAATAATACGAGCGAACGAGATCGGAAACCGAATTTCGCACTTCAGAACAGCTTAGTTAGTGATCAACTACGTTCATCGGCTACATTTTCAAGGTTTCCCATTTGGAATCCGCTCGTTCTTGCATAGCTCGTTTAACCCCTCTAAGTAGTCAAAGTTCTGACCAGAATCCTCTCAAAAGGCCTGCAAAGATGGCGCATTCGTAAAAAATCCGTGATTTCAATCGCGCACCTGGGTCAAACAATCGCGCACCTGCGTCAAAGAAACCCCTTGGTTTCAATACTAGTTGTACGATTCTGCCGAAATGCGACCAGTTTCAACTAAAAGGCATTGGACGCTTCAGCGATAAATTGAGGGTTGTATCAATCCGGTCAGCCGAGGGTGTTGGCTCCCAAAAAAGCATCCCGTTTTCGTAGCGTGTAACACTTGGGATCACTCTCCAAGCTTGATAGGATGGGGCATTCAACTGAGTTGAAGGTCGCGACGAATTCTCCTCCGCTCCCATTCTCTAATCCACCGTGACCGCGTGGCAAACATGCTTCAAAAGCAAAAGAAACTAATCCTTTCGGACGCCCAACAGGACTCGATGCGCCGAGCAGGGCGTGTCAACGGGCAATTGATGGACTATATCCGTCCACACGTTAAAGCGGGAATCACTACCGCGCAGATCAACGATATGATTCATCAGTGGACGCTGGATAACGGGCATCGCCCAGCAACACTGGGGTATCAGAACTTTCCCAAAAGTTGTTGCACGAGCGTTAACGAAGTTATCTGTCACGGTATCCCTGACAGCTACGTGCTGCAGTCGGGCGACATCGTGAACGTCGATATCACGACGATCGTGGATGGCTGGCATGGCGACCAAAGCGAAACTTTTCTGATTGACGAAGTCGACGACGAACGACTGGCTGTCACACAATGCGCGTTTGATAGCTTGTATGCTGCAATCGACGCGCTAACTCCTGGATGCCGCGTGGCAACGATTGGCGAAACGATCACACCACTGGCACACGGTCGTGGTTTTTCTGTGGTTCGCGAATACGTTGGGCACGGACTGGGACGATCTTTCCACTTGGATCCATCCGTCCCACACTTTCCAAATCGTCAAAGCCGTATCGATCGGCTGCACCCCGGAATGTGCTTTACCGTCGAACCAATGATCAATGCGGGTACACGTTACACGCGCAGTGACAAATCCGATGGATGGACGGTTCGAACCAAGGATGGGCGTCCTTCTGCCCAATTTGAACACTCGATTTTGATGACAGAGGACGGGCCCGAAATCTTGACACTCACGCAGCATGGCCCTCGCCGCGGGCACATTTTCGCAAATTAGATTTCCAGCAATGCTCATGACTCTTCAGTCAAGAATGCTTGTTCCCGCTCGTACCATTCACAGCATGCGTGCGACTTGTTTGGCGAGCGGTCGTTAGCGAACGCGGACGGGGCTGGTTGCTTCTTTGATCGTTTTACGCATCAATTTGCTGGGGCCCGATTTGCCTGTGAACAATTTGTATTGATACGCAGCTTGTCGGACGAACATGTCCACGCCTGTGATGATCCGCGCTTTGCGTTTCTTGGCGTACTTGATCAGCATCGTATTTTCAGGATTGTAGACCGTATCGAAAACAACCATGTACTCGTTGATCTTGGATGCTTCATAGGGCGAACTGTTAACATCGGGATGCATTCCAACTGGCGTCCCGTTGACCAACAAGTGGACTTTCGGGATATGTCTTTCTTCCCATTCAACCACCCGGCAACCGATTTCGTTTGCTAGGTTTTTGGCGCGTTCAAGAGTACGCGAGGAAATCATGACTTCGGCGTGACGTTGCCGAAGTCCCCATGCGATGGCTCGCGAAACACCACCGGCGCCTAGTACCAAGGCACGCTTGCCTTGCATCGAACGGTCTTCACCATCAGCGTCTTCTCCAGTCTTTTCATAGACTTCTTCGATACAGTCCATCGCAGCGCGATAGTCAGTGTTGTATCCCAGCGTATCGTTTTCTTGGAAAATCATCGTGTTGATTGCGCCAATTCCATTTGCGCTTGATTCCGCCTGCGTGCAGTAATCCAACGATTGTTCTTTGTGAGGAATCGTAATGCTCAGTCCGCTGACGCCAATTTCCTTGCACGCATCCATGAACGCGGACAAGTCCTCGGCGGGAACTCGAAACGGCAAGTACCTCGCGTTGATTTCTTGTTCTTTGAAAGCGCGGTTATGAATCAACGGGCTGAAACTGTGGGCAACAGGGTCTGCGATCACGCCGAACAATTCGGTTTTTTCATTGATCGTATCGTACTGATAGATCTTTTTCATATCGCGCCAATTCAACTGACCGGGAGCCATTTTGCGATCGCCGCTGTAGGTAGCGAAAGTGAATGGCGAGCCAAGGCGATTTGCCAGGATCCGTGTGAGCGTGCCCATGTCGCCCATGCAAATTCCGATCGTGGGCACTTTTGCGTTTCGCACCATTTTGATCATACGCACATTGTCAGCGAAAGAATTGGCCATCGTGGCAATCTTTACAATGTCCGCGTCTTCTTCTGCCATCGCAGCGTGCAATTCGTCCAGGTCTTCTGGAGTGCCGCCAAAGTCGTGGTAGCTGATGATCCGTTTGGTGTTTCCGTAACGCGGGATCTGGCTGGCAATGTCCGCTTCGATATCCACATAGTCGGCACCTGCGACAATCGCACTGCGCAGCACCATCAGACGCTCTTGCTCGGACTTCATCCACCGGCCACCGTCTTCGCGGCGTCTGGCGGTCAGCACGACCGGACCCGGCCGATTGTCAAGCAAACGCCCCAAGTTCACAGCGCGACCGATGAAGTCGACACGCAATTCAACCAGCTCAACGCCCTTTTCGGCCAGTGCTTTATGTTCTTCGATCATTCGTTTGTGGCGAGATCGACCGACGCTAACACAGATCATTTCGTTGATGACTGGGAGAAGAGAATTCGGCAATAATCAAATGGGGGTCCAAAATCGGACCGACAAGTTAAAATACCACGCGTAAAGCAAAGGCATTGGACCAGAGCGTATAATAAACTGTGGGTTCTTCGGGAGCGGGGGGTAGATACAACGTTCCTGCCGAATTGTCGCGATTCTGGATGAAAGTGACGCTGTCACGCTGAAACGTTGTACTGTTGGCGACTATTTCCACTTTCGCCAGCTTCAATGGAGATTTTAAACATGAACGAATTCCGCAATACAGTGTCGCCGGCGTTCTGCGCAGCAATCGTTTTAATCAGTTTTTGTGCTACCACATACGCTGCAGAGCCTACCAAGAAGGATTGGCCCCTCGGTCGCCACGATCCGCAGTCCTCTGGCTTCACTGATGAAAAGCTGCCAACTGACCTGAGCGTAATATGGGAATACAAGTGCGATGAAGCGATCGAGGCTTCTCCGGTTGTAACCGATGGCAAGGTTTTTGTCGCTGATGTTTTTGGCAAGCTGTACTGCGTGAACGAATCTGACGGTAAAGAGATTTGGAAAAAGAATTACGACACGGGTTTTGCTGCGTCACCATCGATCCGTAATAAACGTTTGTTTATTGGTGACGTCGAAGGCAACTTGTACGGGATTGATACTGAAACCGGCAAGGAAATTTGGAAACAAGAAACAGGCGGTACGATCAGCGGCTCGATCGCGTTTTACAAAAACGATGTTTTGGCAACCAGCCAGGACGGCAAGCTGCATTGTTTTACTGCCGACGGAAAACCAAAATGGGCTTACGCGACAGAGGACCAAGTTCAGTGCAGCCCTACGGTGGCAGGCGAGCGAACATTTCTGGGTGGCTGCGACGGGCAACTGCACATCGTGGATCTGAATACCGGTAAAGCGGCAAAGGATCCGTTGCCTTTGGGTGGCCCCACTGGCAGCACACCTGCAGTCAGCGGCGACAAAGCTTTTTTGCCAATCATGGACGGAGCGGTGCTTGCGTTTGACTGGAAGAAATCCAAGGAACTTTGGCGGCATCTCGACGAAGATCGTCCTCAAGAATACCGCTGCAGTGCGGCTGTCACCAAGGATTTGGTAATCGTTAGTAGCCAGTTCAAGCAAGTCGATGCAATTTCGATCGAGACCGGCAAACGGAAATGGCGATACACTTTAAAGCGTCGTGCGGACGCTTCGCCGGTTATTGCTGGCGATGATGTTTGGATCGCGGCAACAGATGGGCGATTGATCCGATTAGGATTGAATGACGGCAAAGAAAAATGGAAATTCGAGATCCGTGGTTCCTTCATCGCCTCGCCAGCAATTGCGAACGGTCGTTTATACATCCCCGACGAAGACGGCGTCCTTCGCTGTTTCGGCAAGAAAAAATAAAACAAGTTAGTGTCGGCCGCAGCTTTTGCGAATAGACACGGCACGGGCGAGAGGCCCAAACGAGCTATCAAAACGAATCCAAGAGAATACTCTGCAAATGTCAGTTACGAACGACAAGAAGACGGAAGTAGGCAGCTACTTTATTTCTAACTATCCGCCCTACAGCCAATGGAATCGAGACGAACTGCCAAAGGTCCGCGAGGTCTTGGGGCAAGCTCCAAAGGAAGACACTCCGCTGGGTTTGTACTTGCACATTCCGTTTTGCAGGAAGCGGTGCAAGTTCTGCTATTTCAAGGTGTTTACGGATGTCAAAGCACCTGAGGTTCAGCGATATGTTGATGCGCTATGCAGTGAAATATCGATGGTCAGCGAGTCTGGAATCATGGGCGACCGACCGTTTCGGTTCGTCTACTTTGGTGGTGGAACGCCCAGTTTTCTTTCGCCAAAACAGCTGACCAAACTTGCTGGCCGTTTGCGCGAACACATCACATGGGATGGCGCCGAAGAAGTCACGTTCGAGTGTGAACCGGGAACGCTTAGCGAAACGAAAGTCAAAACCTTGCGCGAAGAAATGGGTGTGACCCGCCTGAGCCTGGGAGTAGAGAATTTCTCTGACAAAATATTGGAAGACAACGGACGTGCGCATCTCAGCAAACAAGTCTTCACTTCATGGGAATGGATCACCGAAGCAGACTTTCCAAACGTCAACATCGATCTGATCTCAGGAATGGTCGGCGAGACTTGGGATAATTGGAAAGACAACATCCGCAGGACGATCGAACTTTCACCAGAGAGTGTCACGATCTATCAAATGGAATTGCCGTTCAACACGGTGTACAGCCAAGACATTTTGGGGAACAAGACTGAGACTCCCGTCGCCGATTGGAAAACAAAACGTGACTGGGTCGATTATGCTTTTACGGAAATGGCCGCCGCAGGCTACAGCGTTAGCAGCGCTTACACGTTGGTCAAAGATCCGTCCAAAGTGAACTTTTCCTATCGCGATAATTTGTGGCAAGGCGCCGATCTACTGGCGACTGGAATCGCGAGCTTCGGTCATGCCGCTGGGGTTCACTATCAAAATGTGCCGGAGATGCAGCAGTATCTGGAAACCATCGAAGGCGGCAATCTGCCTCTGGGCCGTGGCTTTGTTCCTACTGATCATCAACGATTGGTCCGCGAGATGATCCTGTTGCTGAAACGAGGCTATTTGGAAACGGAATACTTCCAGAACAAGTTTGGCATCGACATCGTTCAACAGTGGCAAGAACAGTGGGATGGCTATGTCAAAGAAGGATACGCTGAACTGCACGACGACAAAGTAACATTGACGCGTGAGGGGTTGTTGCGAGTCGATTCACTGCTGCCTGCATTCTTTGAACAAGAGCACCAAGGGGTGCGTTACACGTGAGTCAAGACAGTCGTCAGGAAGACAAAGATTGGTTCTCGTTTGACATGGGCGAGTTCAGCGCGTCGTTCCCACGCGATCGCATGTACGTGCGAAATCACATGTGGGCCAAGCAAACCGAACAGCAGACTTGGCGGTTTGGGCTGACCGAGTACGCGGTTAGACTTTTGCAAGATGTCTACTTTTTGGATTGGCTGGTCGAACCACCGTCTGCCGTTTCGACGAAAGCACATATCGGTTCGATCGAAAGCAAAAAGGCAGAAAGCGATCTATTTGCGCCCCTTGCCGGACAGCTTTGTGCCATCAATGAACAGGCGATGGCTGATCCGTCGATCATCAATGCTGATCCCTACGAAGCGGCTTGGTTGCTGGAATTCCAAACCGACGATACAGAACAGCTGCTGGATCCCGATGGGTACCTCGAACACTTGGCGGACGCTTGGAAGGTTGCTCAGCGAACCATCAAAGGACAAGCCAATATGTAGAGCGGTCGGACGAATAGACTGCCACCGCGCCCTGCTGCCTAACTAGAAAATCATGAACAAGAACATTCGCCGCATTATCGGAATCCTGTTTTGGTGCGGTTTGGCTGTGTCGGCGTACGTTTTTTCCAAACCGATTCGCGACTCCAAAGTGATCGGGGCATCAAACGTTTTAGGCATGGTGTCGCAGACGGAAAAGTTGGTCACGTTTGCAGATCCGGTTCAACGGCTGCGGCCAATGGATCCTGTGTTCCTGTATTCCAGCGAAACAGATTCTTGGCATCAGGTTGGTTATGTCCAGCAGTGCTTGAAAGAGTCAAAGGAGTTGCAGATCAACTGGTACGCTGTCGATACGGATATCCAAAATTGCCAATTGTTTCAGCACTTTGATAGTGGTGATTTGCAAACCGTCATTTCGACGCTGTTTCCACAAGAAAAACAGGAACGAATCAAACAACAGATTACCAAGGCGGTTGCAGCCCACGGCCGTGACTTGGGCAAGGCATTCGAGCCGCTGATTCGCAGGAGCTTGCAGGAATCGCTGCCGATCGTCGAGCAAGAATTCCGCATTGCGGTCCGCCGTCATCGCTCGGAAGTGGACAAACTGGCGACGCAGTGGAACCGCGAGATTGTTGAAAAACGGTTGATCCCATTGGCAAAAAAAGAGCTGCTGCCAATCGTGCGTCGTCATGGCGAACCGGTGGCTGAAAAGATTGGCCGAAAGATTTGGGATCGCGCGTCGTTGTTCAGCTTTGGGTGGCGTGCCATTTACGACAAGTCTCCGTTGCCTCAGAAAAATCTGCTGCAAAAAGAGTGGGAACGTTTCTTGGAAACCGATGCGATTCCGATTTTTGAGGCACACACGAAAGATATCGTGATGGCAGTTCAGGCGACCGTTCGCGACGTTACAAAGAATCGTGCCGTCCGCGCTGAACTCTCGCGCGTGGCCGACGACTTGGTCGAAGACCCAAAAGCAAGAAGCCTGGTCAGGACGTTGTTGAAAGAGACTTTGCTTGAGAACGATCGTTTGAAGAAGGCGCTGCGTGGTGTTTGGTCAAGCGACGAGGCGCACGCGGCAATGAACATGGCCGGCGAGCGGCTTGAGCCGATTGTTCGTAAGATTGGCGACGAGATTTTTGGGACCGAAGAAACCGGAATCGACCCCGGGTTTGCACGCGTTTTGCGAAGTCAAATCCTACGGAAAGACCAGCGCTGGATTGTTGCCTACGATGTCGGCGTGAAATCAGAGCCAACCATTCCGCTTGCCAAAAAACCGATGCCGTTCCCGGTGGTTTACTTGGCTGACGAAGAGGAGTGACGCGAAATGGTCGACTCAAAAACTCTGGATAATTGTCCCGCTTCATTGTCCTGCGAAACAAGCGAATGACTGATACTCCATCGGAATCAACTCTTGCAGAGGACTCTCGTCCGGATCTGAGGCTTCAGGACTTCAGCATCCATGTCAACGATCAAGCGTTACTGTCAAACTCCAACGCGACGATTCCGGGTGGGAAAATCACGGTCATTGTGGGCGGCAGCGGTGCCGGCAAGTCGCTTTTGCTGAAAGCGATCGGTGGTCTGTTGCCCAGAAGTTCGGGGGCGCTGACTTGGCAAGGCGGCATCCACTTATCGAAAGAGGATGTGGTACTGGATCAGTCGTTGAAAGGGCGTGTTGGCATCGTCTTTCAGCAGTTTGCATTGTTCGACGAACTGTCACCGATCAGCAATGTACAGTTCGCAATCGATCACCGCAGTCATGCTTCGACGCCACCGAAACAGTCTGCCAAACAGTGGCTGCAAGAACTGGGCGTACCCAGCGCAACGCCGGTCGCGAAACTCAGCGGCGGACAGAAGCAGCGTTTGGCGATCGCGCGGACGCTTGCGTCGGATCCTGAGATCATTTTGTACGACGAGCCGACTTCTGGGTTAGATGCGGCCAGCGGGCAACTCGTGGCAAAGCTGATCAAAGAAACTCAGGATGCACATGGACGAACCAGCGTCGTTGTCACGCATGACTATCAGACGCTTTTGCCAATCGCCGACCAAGTTCTATTCTTTGATTCGTCATCAAGCGAATTGGTGGAAGTTGACAAGTCGCAGTGGGAATCAATTCCGCAGCGAATGAAACCAGTCTCGCTAGCGCAGCCAGCGGAACAAAATGGTGTTGGACGAATAATCAGCGGTTTGGTCCTGGGTGCAAGCGATCGCTTTTTTCAAAAGACGGGCAGCACCGTGATGGCAGCATTGCGACTTCCGTACGATCTGCTGCCAATCGTTCCCAGACCGATGTGGGGCCTGCGGTTCCTAGGTCATTACTTGCGATTGGTTGGTGGTTTGTCCGCCTGGGTGTACTTGATCGTCGCCGGAATGATTGTAGGTTTCACCACGACCTACTTCACATTCAAATTCTTGCCGTTTCGGATGTACACCCAACCGCTGTTGGTGGATGAATTGCTCTCGTCGATTGGTTTCGCGCTGTATCGATTCTTGGTGCCAATACTGGCGACCGTTCTGATTGCGGCGCGTTGCGGGGCCGCTGTGGCAGCGGATGTCGGCGTCAAACAGTACGGCGGCCAAGTCGATGCGATGAAGACACTGCGGGTTCGTTCAACCAGATACTTGTTGCTGCCGATTGTGTTGGCGTTCGTGATCGCCACACCATTTTTGCAGTGGCTTGCATTTTGCGCCGCCAAATACGTCAGCCTGATTGCTTTTGCGGCCACGCATCAAGAAATGGACTTGCAGTTTTGGCACCAGCATTTTTTCCGGAATCTGCGTGTACAAGGCGAATCTTTGCACGCAGGTTGGCACTGGGTGTTGCTAAAGAACGTCGTGTGTGGTGTTGGTACGGCCACAATTGGTTACTATCAAGGAATATCGCCGAAATCATCCGCCCGCGATGTAAGCGATTCGATTACAAAAACGGTGTTATGGGCAACACTCTTCGTACTGCTGGTACATTTTGTGGTCGCATTGTTCGAGTTCGCGGACCAAACACTTTAGGAATGGAGTAAATATAAATGGACAAGAAAGCTAAAAAACGCTGGGATGTGATCAACAAGAAGCTGAAGACGTTGCGTGTTCAACTGGCAGGATCGAAAGCACAAGCGGACGATCTTGACGAGTTGAAAGAACTGCAAGACACGATTGCCAAGCTAGAGGCGGAAGCAAAGCAGTTGAAGGAATCGAAATAACCAACCACCGACGTTCTGTCGAAATGATGTTCACTTTTCTGCCCAAGCGTCGTGCCGAATGCGCTGATCGAATCAGCCAATCAACCTTTCGATCGTTGGCTCTACTGTTCTTTCTGGGTTTGGTGACCACTGGATGTTCGCAGTCCAGCGACTCTGGAGATTCGAATCAAAGTAACGGTGGCTCGAAAAACGTCAGCGTTGGGCAGGCGACAAAATTCTTTGCCGATGGAAATGTTGACAAAGCGGATGAAATCGTCCGCGGTCTGTTGATCAGCGATCCCGACGATTCGGCCGCAATGAAACTAATGCGCGATATCCAAGTTGCGCGAGGTGATGTGGCGGGTGCGATCGAAACAATCGATCGACTTGGAGAGCTGTCACCAAAACAAAAATACAAATTCGAGATGCAGGCAGCAGCCCTCTTGCTGCAGGAAAAGCGAGCGGCAGATGCGATTCCGCGGCTGCGTGCTCTGTTGACGCGATCACCACGCAAGATGGACGCGCGGGTTTTGTACGCCAAGGCGCTAGACAAAACTGGCAACTACTTTGACGCGAACGAACAAGTTCGATACTTGATGAAAATTCGATCGGTATCGTTGGATCAGCTTCTTAGTCTTGTCCATCCTGATCTGTCCGAGCACAAGATCAATGACTTGGAACGGATGACCGAAGCGGACCGAGCGCGACTTGGCGTCTTGAACGTTGCCCGTACGTACCGAAAAGGCGGTGAGCCAGGCACAGCGATGAAGATATTGAAGGCGAGTTCGGAATTCAAATCCAACCATCCGGCGGTGCTCGCTGCCTATGGCCATGCGTTGGCGACGTCCCAAGACTTCGTGGCGTTGCGAAACTGGCTGGCGCAGGCACCGAAAGCATGCCATCGCTACTTGGATTTTTGGTTGGCGTGCGGTGAACTGGCGATTAACGAAGAACCGAAGGTCGCCACAGCATGCTACCTAAATGCGATTCGTTGCGAACCCAGCAGCGTGAAAGCGTATTACGGAATCATATCTGCCTTCGAGAAAACTGGTGATCGGCGCAACGCGGAGACTTTTCGCGAGCGAGTTGCGCAAGTGGACCAACTGCGACACGATGTTGTTGTGTTGTACAATTTGGATAATCCAACGCGGCAGATGTTCATTTCTGTTTCAGAAAAACTTGCCAGCATGGGGCGCTTGGTTGAAGCTATCGCGTGGCAAGAAATTTCGTTGCTGTATGCGGCCCCAAATTCTTTACAGCTGAAATCAATTCCGATTCTGAAGCGACAAGTTCTGGACAAACGCCCCGATGGGATCGACACATCTGTCGTCATGTGCGGCATCCAGTCCGACTCGTTGCCTTCTGCTACCGAGTGGCTTGCATCGCAGAAGGTTGCCGAACCAGGATCGAATCCCGATTTGAAAGGCCTCGAACGGTTGCCTTCATCACCGGTTGATACGCCGGCTTTCAAGAACGTCGCACAGCAGCGCGGGATTCAGTTTCAATATCGAAACGCCGCCGAACCGGTCCTGAAAGGCTTCCGAGTTTTCGAGAGTCTTGGCGCAGGCGCCGCATGTTTTGATTTCGACCTGGACGGGAATGTCGACGTTTACTTGTGCCAGGCCGCCTGTGATCCATTGAGTGGTGCTGGGCAAGAATCGAACGCACTTTTTCGTGGCAGCGGGACTGTCTTTTCCAATGTGATTTCAGAATCTGGCAGCGATGATCGCAGCTATTCAACGGGCATCACGGCGGGCGACTGGAATCAAGACGGTTTTGCAGACCTGTTGGTTGCCAACATTGGAATCAATCGATTGCTGATCAACCAAGGCGATGGAACGTTCGTTGTGCATTCGGGTTATTCGTCGTCGGCGGAAGCCATGACAAGTAGCGTGGCCATCGCGGATGTATCCGGTGATGCGCTGGCCGATTTGGTCGAAGTCAACTATATCGACGATAACGCCATGTTCGATACAGTGAAGTATGACGAGGCGGGACATCCGATCTTGCCTGCCATCATGCAGTTCAAACCGGGAGTTGACCGAGTTCTGGAAACGCAAGACGACGGTGGTTTGCGGCCAAAGCCCTTGGGTGGGCAAACGGTACGAAACAGCGGCGCCGGGCTGGGACTAGTCGTATCGAATATCGATAACCAAGCGAGCAACGAGATTTTTGTTGCCAACGACATGTACGCAAACCAATACTGGTCTCACAATTTGAAGACCGATAAATGGAACGACCTAGCCATTTTACGTGGCAACGCCTACGGACCATTCGGCGCCCCCAACGCGTGCATGGGTGTGGCGGTTGCTGATTTTGATTCCAATGGAAAATTGGATTTGCACGTTTCGAACTTTGCCGATGAGTGGGCGAACCAATTCATGCAAAGTGAATCCGGTTTTTTTCGCAATGCGGTAACGGCCTTCAATCTAGAATCTGCAACCCACGATACTCTTGGGTTTGGCACTCAAGCGATCGACTACAACAATGATTCGCATTGGGATCTGATGGTTGGCAACGGTCACATTGCTGACTATTCCTACAACGGAACGATGTTCAAAATGCCGACGCAAATGTTGGTTCGCGTTCAAGACGGATTCGTCGAACAAAAAGTGCAGGGCGACGACGATTACTGGAATGGCCGGTACCTTTCTCGGGCGATGGCAAAGTGCGACTTCAATCGTGACGGGCGTACTGATATCGTGATCAGCAAACTGCAGTCGGCAGCCGCGTTGCTGGAAAACCAAACCGTCAGTGACAATCGTTGGCTGCAGATCGAGTTGATCGGTACGAAGTGTGAACGCGATGCAATTGGTGCCACAGCAACAATCACAATGGGATCGAAAACCCGGATGCAAGTCATGCAAACGGGTGATGGATACATGGCCAAGAACGAATCGATGCTGGCTTTCGGCGTGGGCAATGCGCCGCAGGTTGATCAACTTGAAATCCGCTGGCCCAGCGGCGACATTCAGAAATTCGACAACCTAAAAACCAACAAACGGTACTTAGTCATTCAGAACAACGATGTCGCTTGGGCACGCGAATAGTTTTATCGGGTCGATCAGTACCGAAACCACCAAAACGGGAAACTGATGCCATTCATTTCCCAGCCCGTTGCTTTGCGGACTTGGCGGATTGTGGAGTAAGTGTTTTCGCCTTCCGCGTCTCCGTCCCAGATCAGTGGTGCGAAAGAAAAATAGACATTGCGGTCGATTTCTGTCTGTTGCCTGATTGTAAAACTGGAATTGATACTAGCGCTGCGATTCAACAGGAAATAGTTTCCGGTAATCGTCTGTCCGATATCTTGAGAGCGCGAAAGCTTGATTCCTGCGCCTCGTGAAAACAGCGTTGGCGTGAATCCATTCTGCAAGAAAACGTTGCCCTGGATCAGACAGTTGGGGCTGACGGTTGTGTTCAGACCAGCGCCATCGTTGTAGGCAGAAATATTGTCTTTGACGACAACGACCGAACCCGGCAACACAAGATCAACAATCATCCCATTGCCATCAACAAGAGTCGCGTCTTGTTGTCGTAGGACAATATTTCGCTCGATCGATATTCCTTCGCCAGTTCCGTTGGTGCTAATTCCAGACGCTCCCGGAAACACCATCGTTTCTGCGTAATACCCACCAAAGCACAGATAGTTATCACTGATCTTGGAATTCGTTACACCGTCTTGAAAAGAGATATGGCTTCTGCCACTGAACGTTACCAGATTGCCTTGTACCAGCACGTTTTCACTTTCCGCGCGGATGTCGATCCCGTTGTCCAAGGACTGGGTCACATAGTTTCCAGAAATCACAGCGTCTTTCAGACCAGGATTGGGAGCGAAGGTAAAGATCCCGTTCGACGTGCAACTGATTTGGTTTGATTTGATCTGGATAGATTCCGCCCCGTTGCACTGGATTCCTGCCCAATAGCCTTCGATTTGATTGCCAAGAACTTTGATGTCCCTTGAGCCTTCAATCGCAATTGCCGTTTCAAATTCCAAACTCCGCATGAGCCCCAAGTAGGTTGAAAACTCTTCTTCGACGCGTTGTTCGCGTGTGGAATATGGCAAGGTATAGTCGGGGGCACTATCAAATTCCGCGTCACGGACCGTGCATGGCATGGGGACCCAGTTTGGAACTTGATAAAACGGTCGGTCAGTGAAACAGAAGCCTCTAACCAGAAGGCCAGTGCTGTTTCGAATCAAAAGTTTATTCAGGACAACCGACTGACCACGGGCAGCTACCAATTGAATCCGGTCTGTGCCGCCGTCGATTCCAACGGCTGGAATCACACCTTCGCCCCAGCCGGTGTCTTCAGTTCGATAGTCCCCAGCCAGCACGATAACTTTGTCACCAGGGAATGCGGCGCTGAGTCCAGCGGCGATGGTTTTCAGTGGCCATTTCCGTGTGCCAGTATTTGTATCCGATGCATTCGCGTCATCGCGCGAAACGATAATGTTGGCTGCCGAAGCAACTGGACACTGAATCAATAGGCTGATTAGAACGATCGCTGGTACAGCGAACCGTGCAAGAGTAGATTTCATCTGCTTAGTCTTGATGTGGAACAATGATGGAGTGCGGACAATCTTACCCAGTTTTCCCCATTTAGTTTAGGCAGATTCTCTAGTCTGCCCATATTTATGATTTTGTTGCGGATATGATCACATCGTGAACCCAGTAGATTTACTGAAAACTCTTCTGGTAACCCGAAGCGTTAGCGAGCGACAATCGATATTGACTCGGTCCCTCGCTCACGCTT
>CAYNNP010000096.1:0-22432 GCA_964398215.1 uncultured Pirellulaceae bacterium
GGAAAAACCCCGGCAATCAAAAAGATTCTACGACAGCGCTAGTGGTTCGACATCTTGGCTCTCGCAGACTTGGCCATCGTCGAACCGCTGAATGTAGTCAGGCCAAACCTCGTCGCGAAGTTTTTCCTCTCCAAGACAGATCGTTTCATTCACATTCAAGTTTCCGTCCAGGATGTGCGCGGAATTCAACGCGTAAAAACCAGGAATGCTGGTAACGATCGGAGGCAGTTTCTGGCTGTAGTTCAACGTTTGCAGCGCTGCTACGTACTTGGCTCGAGCAACCTTGAAGTCGATGACGTTTTCACGCGAGAAATGATCGTACATCTTTTCTAGCGTCGCCAAACAGCGTTCTTTGTAGTCCTCGTCAGACTCACGAAGGCCCGGATGATCGTCAATCATGTACTTTGGCAAGTAGACCAAGTGATTGCCTCCCAATTGAGACTCTGGATCGACAATCGTCGACATTTCTACCACCGCCGTCAGCGGCACCCAGTCGTCAATGATATTCGTCACGTAGTACTTGCTAATTGGCTGCTTTAGCAACAACGATGCACACACCACGCCTAAATACTTGATACCGCTAAGCTTGTTTTTTTCGTCGTCGGTAAGTTCCTCTGCTTGCTTTGCAATCAGTGGCGATGCGATCGTAGAAACCACGTTGTCGTAGATCCCTGTATCGCCGTTTGCAAAATCAACTTGCAGCTGTTTCTTTCCATCATCGGATTGGATGCTGCGAATCTGCTTCACACCGTGTCCAGGGAGCATTTGAACTCCTTGATCACCAAGGTAGCTGACCAACGCGTTCAAAATCCTTGCGTAGCCGCCGGGCACGTAGCCAAACATCTCCTTTTTGGCGCCAGTCCGTCGCGCTTTGTACATCCGCTGTGTATGCCCCCAAATGAAGGCAGCGGAGGTTTGTTTGTACGCTTCGCCCAATTTGGCTTTCAGCAAAGGCAACCATACTTTTGTGAAAGCTCCTTTGCCGGACCATCGCCGTAGCCAAGATTCGACAGATAGTTTTTCAAGTCGCCGCCAGTTCTTGATCTTGGAAGCCAGGAAGATCGTACCGCCTAGCCTGATCCGTTCTAACAAATTGAGCGGTGGGAACTTCAGGAACTCCATCGTGTTGCTCATCGAAATCAATTGCCCATCACTGTAAAAACCAGTTTTGGTTTCAATCCAATTGATTTCGTGCTCTAGGTTCAGATCCGTCAGCAAACTTCGCAGGTACGTGTCACTGAGCAAACTGACGTGATAAAAACGATCCCACGTCACGTCACCTAGCTCCCAAGGGCTAGCCAATCCGCCAAATGACTGTGCAGCTTCAGCCACCGTTACATTCTGCCCCTGAGCCGCCAGATCTTTGGCGACCTTCAAACCCATCATTCCCCCGCCGATAACAAGCCACTTGCTTCGTCGGTTTGGATTGGCCACTTATCGGCCCCCGAAGCGGTGGCGGAACAAGAGTTTGATCGTTAGCCAAACAGTTGGCAGGACGCGCATTTTACTGGCTCCGCCCTTGCGGTCGTATCGCAAACGCAATGGAGCCTCGCCGAACATGGCGCCCTGTTTGCGGAGTTTCAGCAGGACGTCTGCCATGCAAGAAAATCCGGTTTCGCCAACAAAGTCATCGCCGTGCTCTGCGAAACCTTGACGCAAGACTGATGCGCGATAGGCGCGGTAGCCTGAGGTGTAATCTCGAACACCGCGGGTTGGGAACAAACATGTGAACAGCACGCGTGCACCGACGCTTAGCAAGTTCCTGCCAAAAGGAACTCCAACCGAGCGCCCGCCAGGTTCAAATCGCGAAGCAATAACGACATCACATCCTTCATGGATCATGCGCACCATCTTTTCAATCAATCCAGGTGGATGAGTATTATCAGCATCCATCGTGACGATGATGTCTCGTTCGCCAGCATGATCGAGTGCTTCCAGCATCCCATCACGAAGTGTTATCCCAAGCCCCTGATTGACATTGTGTTTGAGAATGTGAATGGGCATTTGAAGTGACATCTGTTCAGCAATGTTCACTGTCGAGTCGGAACTGCCATCATCAACCATGATGACTTCGAATGGCAATCCATTGTCAGCAAAGGCTTCTCCGATGCGCTCCAGAAGTTCCGGCAAAGCTTCTTCTTCATTGAAAGCCGGTAGCGCCACGATCACCTTGGCTGCTCGGAACCGCTTGTTGGTGCGTTGCTGAACTACGGAAGTGGTGTTTTTTTGGTCCATGAGTTGCTCAGAAGTAGACTTGCTGCCCGGACCTGATTTTATACGGTCAGACAAATTGGGCAAGTTAGCAAGCGTTTTACAGCAGCAACGAGAATGATGAACCGCCCCAGGATTACAGGTGGGACGATTTTCGCGATTGTAGCGATTGAAGGGATTTCCAACATAAAAGCCCTAGCAAAGCAAATATCGCCACCGCATTGACGCTTGTGAACACTCGAACCAAGCCTTCATTCAATGAAAGTCGGTTCAAAAACATCCTGGTAGAACCGTAGTTGTACAACGGAAATGCCATCAGGATTCCCAGCAATATTCGATAGCTGCGCGAGATTCCGGCCCATTGCGAATGCCCAACCACAAGCCCAGCGATGGGTGCGACCAGGAGAAGCGAGTCGTAGGCGTGGTGGTAAACACTCACCAATATCGCCGTCAAGACGATTGCACCAACCGGCCCAACCAAATCGTCTTTTTGAAGGCTTGGATTTTTTTGACGCGAGCGCCAGATACAGAACATTGGCACCGTGAGTACAACCACCATGGTCAGCACGTGAATCACCTGACTAGGATCCGTCCTGATCCATTTGGCTACCAAAGCAAGCAGGTCCAACCGAGTCCATGAGTTGACCGGCATCTCATCTTCTTCCGCCATGTGAATCTGCTGCGTCTCGCTGATCTGCTGAACCAGGATTTCGCTACCGCGGCCTAGATCACCACCGCCCTCATGCCAGGCTAGAAAAGCCATCGGCAAAACGAGCCCCAACACGCTGAGGATTGCACCATAGACCAGCGCACGCAGATTACCTCGAGCGAGCAACAGAAATCCTAGCGGCAAAATGTAAGTTGGCTTCGCCGATACAACCGCCAATGCTATTCCCGCCAACCACGGACGATCATTGCCTGACCAGTAGATGGACAGAAAGACCGCCAGGATTAGTTCAAGTGTAAAGTAGCCATCAAAAAGCGTCACATGTCCGCCGCGACTGAACACGATCATCACGGCAACAGAAAGCATCACATCGATTCGTTTTTCGTGCCCCACCGCCTTGGCAATCAAGCCAGCGATTGCCGCCAGGATGCCAAACGAAAACAAAACAAATAGGATCTCTCCGACCCGCAACGGCACAACCGCAAATGGCAAATGCAACAGCAAGATCAGCGGCGAGAAAAATGGGATCTGCCGTGCGACAGGATTGGTGTCTGCGTAGGTTTGACCGTAGGGACTGACACCATCGATCAAAGCGCGAGTTGGATAGTAGACGCCGTTATGAAAATCGCACATGCCCTGACGTGAATGATCAAACTTGCCTTGTTCCGGCACCTGATACTTGATGCAGATGCGAGCCACCGTCAGAGACAATCCAAGCGTCAATGCGCACAGCGCAACAATGGCCAGCTTTCGATTGCCGATCGCCCAACCAGATGCGTTTTCATTCGTGGGCGTCATTTCGTCCAAGTAATCGTCTCGTGGCTTGGGCTATATCCGTTTGTCTCATCAACGACTCGCCGACCAAAATCGCTTTGACGCCACCCGCGCCCAGTCGTATCACGTCTTCATGTGTACGAATCCCGCTTTCTCCAACGACCAACCGGTCATCGGGAATTGACGGACACAGATCAAGCGTGTGGTTCAGATCGGTTACGAATGAATGCAAATTGCGATTGTTCACACCAACCAACTTGGTGCCAGTGTTTAAAACCGATTCCAAGTTGTCAGGTTCAAACAGCTCGATCAAAGTTTGAAGCCCAAGTTCGGCAGCTTGATCATGAAGCTCGCGCAACTCGGATGCTAACAGGCACTCTGCGATCAGCAAAACACAATCCGCGCCCGCCTCGCGCGCCTGCAGTAGTTGGTAGCGATCAACAATGAAGTCCTTGCGTAGCAGCGGCAAATCAACTTTCGCTCGAACGCTTCGCAAGTAGTCCAACGATCCCTGAAAGAAAGGTTCGTCGGTCAGCACGCTAATGCAGGCTGCACCAGCTTGCTGATAACAGGCTGCGATCCATGCGGGATCAAAATCTTCGCGAATCAATCCGGCCGATGGGCTTGCGCGTTTGACTTCGGCAATCAACTGAACTTCTTGCCCTGCTGCCAAAGCACCGTGAAAATCTTTGCACTCGGGCAAATCGACAACCATCGATTCAAGCTCTACCGGAGGAACAGCCTCACGATCTCGCTCAATCGTTTTCCACGTTTCGACAATGATGTCGTCCAGGATTGTCATTAGTGCTTGAAGTGACGGCGTCCCGTCATGACGAGAGGAATGTTGTGCTTATTGCATGCTTCGATCACTTCTTCGTCACGGCGAGAACCGCCGGGTTGGATCACGGCAATCACGCCAGCATCAGCGGCCGACTCGATCGAATCGGGGAACGGAAAAAACGCGTCCGATGCTAGGATCGCGCCGTTAGCGCGGTCACCGGCTTTATCAATCGATATCTCGACGCTATCCACGCGGCTCATCTGACCCGCACCAACACCAACCAACGAAGTATCTTTCGCCAAGACGATGGCGTTGCTTTTAACGTGGCGGACCATTTCCCATCCAAACGCCAGGTCGTCCCACAAAGCATCATCGACTTGCACGTCGGTCGCCGTTTTCCATTGAAGTGGCGCGCTAGACATATTGTCGGCTTCTTGGACCAGCATGCCGCCACTGATGAATCGCTTTTGAATGCTGTTCGGGGCGTCGTCCAGCACACCGACTTGCATCAATCGAACATTGCTCTTCCACCGTGGCTTCGATGTCAGCAGACCAACAGCGCCGGCCTCGAAATCAGGAGCCACAATCGCTTCGATGAACAGGCCTGGTTCGCAAAGTAGTTCAGCCGTTTCGATATCTACCGTGCGATTGAACCCAAGCACCGAACCGAACGCGCTAAGCGGGTCTCCTGCCAGCGCTTTCCGGCATGCAAACGCAAGCACTTCGTCGGTCGCCGCACCACACGGATTGTTGTGCTTGATGACACTGGTTGCAGGCTGCCCAAAACCGCGCACAATCTCGAACGCTGAATCCAAGTCCAGCAGGTTGTTGTAAGACAGTTCCTTGCCGCTAAGCTGTCGCGCCGAAACAAGATTGGCGGACCGATCGTTCGGGTCAGAGTACAAGGCGGCGCGCTGGTGAGGATTTTCGCCGTATCGCAAAATCGCTTTTCGTCGTAGCGACAAATTCACACGCGATGGGAACTCGCCAGCGATCGTTTCACCACGCATGTAGTCCGCGATCGCTCGATCATAGCTGGCTGTGTGTTCAAAAGCGTCGGCGGCGAGCTGCGAACGAAATTCCATTGTCGTTCCACCAACAGAATCCAATTGTTCAAGCAGTTCACCATATTGCTCCGGGCTGGTCGCAACGGCAACGTCTTGATGGTTCTTGGCTGCGGCACGAACAAGACTGGGGCCACCAATATCAATTTGCTCGACACACTCTTCGCGCGTGGCACCAGGGCGCGCAGCAGTTGCAGCGAACGGATACAAATTCACCACCACAAGATCAAACGGCATGATCCCATGCTCTTCGATCGAATCCATATGATCGCCGCGACCACGGATCGCAAGTATTCCGCCAAAGATCTTTGGATGCAGAGTCTTTACACGGCCGTCCAGCATTTCTGGAAAACCGGTGTAGTCGGCGACATCGAATACTTCGACACCTGATTGCTCCAAGTGGCGACGGGTTCCGCCAGTGCTATAGATCTGAACTCCGGCGCGCTGGAGCCCCGTTGCTAAATCGGCGAGCCCCAGTTTGTCACTGACGCTAATCAAAGCAGTACGAATTGGTACGTCAGACACTGTTGGGCAGCTCGCAGTAGAAAGATCGATGGAAGAGTAGGTTGGGCCGAATGGAGAGTTTTTCACCCTACCGTCGTTCGGTCAACAGGCTGATGCTTCCCCATCGCGGAATACACGACAATTCAATCCCCAAGGCAGCTTTCGTGACGTTTCCGTTAGAATTCGGCCCATTGTCTTGCGGGCAAAACCGCAATGGGCAAACCGAAATCGCGGATCGTCCTTGGCTAGCCTGCTTTCCGCAGGCCATTGACGTGCTGCAAAGCCACCTAGATATCAAAGAACCGGTCCGACTGACCGGGTTCACTTTAGCGATGACATTCGGATTCCATAGAGTACGCAAGCACTCTTCTGGGTACAGATCAATGCACCTGAGCTGGAACCGGGCTTTGCGTATTCTTATCGCTTGCTTTGGATAGAAACTTCTGCATCTCGGCGGGTGGCTGATAACCGATCCGATGTCCCAGCACTTTGCCTGCCGGCAACCCAAGTAGCGTTGTCGGATATGTCTTAACTTCGATTCGACTAAGTGCTTTGGTGTTTCGGTTGGGTTTCAATTCGATCGCCACAAAGCCGCGAGCAACATGCGACTCGACCGCGTTATTGCACCATGTGTTTCGTTTCATGGCGTTGCAATAGGTACAATTGTCACTAGTGATATAAATCAACATCGGAAGATTTTTTTGCTTTGCTTCGCGCCATCCCGCATCAAAATCGGTGTGCCAATAGACCTTGCCTGGCTCACGTGCTTTGGTTGTTGCAAACCTCTGTTGATTGTCAGCAAGCAAACTGGGCGAGAAAGCAACCATGCTGAAAATCACTAGTAACAACAAACATCCATTCGTAACCATGATTCTTTTCACGGCAGTATCCTGTGTATTTTGTTAGAAGAGAGACGCTGGTAATGATAGCAACCAGCGCAAGCTTTAACGACCTGGTAAGCAGGGCAGCTTAAGCGTTTCGATGCCCAATTGCTCGCATAGTCCGCCAACCACGGCAGCGATCTCAATCGCCAGCGAGTGTGGCCCCAGAACCCCACCCCGCTACAGAGTGCATTGGCTTCCGCCAAGCTCGGGAGGGTGGGCAAAAGAAGTCCGCCAAAGCGATCGCCTGGGATGGCAAGCGCTTGGCCGCGATCAATCTGAAGTGGCATAGGCTTCCAGCCTGTGAACAGCAACAACACAAGCCTGGAAGCCTATGCCACTTGTCTCTAGCCGGACAATTTGTCCGCTAGATCTACTCTAGTTTCTTGACTCGCAAGTTTCGGAAGAACACGATGCTCTTTGGATCATGAGCTTGAAGGGCGAAAGTGCCTTTGCCCAAGCGACGCTCAAACTTCTTGTCAAACGCAGGCTTGTTTTCTGGCTCGGTGTAATCGACCAGCGTTTTTCCATTGACAATCAGTTTCACATTTCGATCCTTCACAATGATCTCTTGCGTGTACCACTCGTTGTCTTTCACGCCGTTCTTTTCGTGGGTCTCCGCGGCAATGTTTTCAACACCGTAAAGACTACTCGTCTTCTTGGGGTCTTTGTGAGTCAAGTTGACTTGGCACTCATAGCCATATTTTGGCCAGCCTTTGTCTTGGTACTTTGTGTGAAAGTAGATGCCCGCGTTACTACCTGGTTTGGTCATCACTTCCGCTTTGAAGTGAAAGTTCTTCAGCGGAGCAAGGTCACCGACGTAGAACAAATGGCAGCGCTCACCATCACACATCAACATCCCATCCTTGACCTTCCACGCATCGGGATGCTCTTCGGCTTTCTTCCAGCCTGCTAGCGATTTTCCATCAAACAGAGATGTGAATCCGGTTTCTACTTTCGGTTTATCTGCAACAGCAAACTGAAAAATGAACGCACTAAGCAATACAGCTGTGGTTTGTCGTTTCATCAATGATTCTTTTTTGGGAGTGAACGGATATGAGAGAGTGTGCAAACAAAAAACCGCTTGCTGCGAATGCGAACAAGCGGTCGAAATTTTAGTTGGTGGTTGCGGGCCTACAGGCCTGCATCCGTAGCGGGCAGTTCATTATTCTTGATTTTGTCACCGAACTTCTTCCCGTCTTTGCTTTTCGCTTCCGCGGCCTTCTTGAAGCCTTCTAGAATCTTCTTCTTCGCTTCTTCGGGATTCGCTTTGACGTAGTCTTTTGGAAAGTCTTTCGCTTTCAAGAATTTGTGGACCGCATTGCCATACTCATTGCGGACCTTCTTTTTGTCCTGACCCTTGGTGTGGCAAACATAGCAACCAGCCTTGCGTCCCTTCTTCATGAAGTCAGCATCTGTGTCCTTGTTTAGGTAGTGGTTTTTCCACTGTTTCCCAAACTCGCTAATCGCCAATGCAGGTGAAGCCAAAAAGAGAAAGCAACCGAAAATGACAGCCAATCGTTTCATACAAAAATCTCCGAAGGTCTCTGGTCGAACCGGAATGGTTCAGTTCACTGTGTGTGGATCGTATTTGGTGCCCCTGTAGCCGTACAATTAAGGTCAACTTGGGGCGAAAAGTCAAATTCTAGCTGTGTTTATCGGCGTTTTAACGCCAAAACTCAGTTTTCAGTAATTGTCGAACCCGATTTTGTGGCTTCATTAGCCGGAATTGATGGCAAAGACTCTGCGTCAAATCCGCTGATCACGGTTCCATATTGACTGTATTGGTCAGCCGTCAGTCCGTTCCTCGCTCCCCGATTCTCGTGTTCTTGCTCCCAATCGGCTCTCCAACGCGTCGATTTTTCCATGAACCAATCTGGGGTCAGACGACAAATATCCTGAACGCTGACTGTTTCGATCGCAGCATTTTGGTTGATGATTTTCAAAATCACATCTGACTCTTCCGTGATGTCGTACACGTTTCCTTCGCCTCGAAGACTCACCAACTGCTCGATCGTATTGTCACCGCTTGTACCGGCGATCTCTACATGCGTCGCATCACGGTTGCTGAGAAAGACGCAGCTACGCGCTTCACGATCAATTCTTAATGGATAAGTCCCGCGTGACTCTAAACGCATCGACACCAAACCAAGCGGCGCGTCAGCCGTCACGCGTGTCAACGCAAGCTGGATTGGCGCTACAGTCAACTCGGGTTGAACTTGCGCGCCGCGAGTTTCTAGTAGATGGCCAATCACAGCGAGAAGTCCATTCTCCCATTGCAGCTGTAACTGTGTTGCGTAGTCCATCTTGATCATCGAGATTTCACCTCGGATGACCACATTGTTAAGTTCCAGTGCGACGAGCGGTAGCTGTTCAAACGGCAATGCTTCGGTCGATTGGTTCTCTGTCTTGACGTTGAAAGCGTAAACATCATCACCCTTGTTTGGATTGACAATGGTCACCGAGCAGTCCGTTAGACGCACCAGTTTGTTGGCTGACAAACCCACAAGTGCTCCACCGCTGAACCCCGTCTGAGGAACATTCCAAACTAGGTGGCAGTCATCGATCTCGATGCGGTTGGAGCCCACCGCCAACATCTCCTGGGACGATTGCCGAGTTCGGCTGGTATCACTGAACCGAATCACACTGCCGCCAGGCACTGACGACCGGATCAACAAACCATCACTCTTGATTGTGATTGGCCCAGTTTCGATCATTGGCGCCTTGATTTCTATCTTGCCAACACCGAACAGCTGCGCTTCGTCGACTGCTTCGGCTAGTGTTCGCGATTGAAGAATCCCGTCTCTAAATCTTTGCCGTGGATCTGGCAAAAGGTCAGAACTTTCGTCGACTCCAAGCACTTGAATTTCTCGCGGCCTGATCAGATCATTCGGTTCGACGTCCAACGGAGGCGAATCAGCAAAGGTTGGCGGTTTGATCGATGGTGAAACAGAAACCGTGTCTGGTTCCAATTTTGATCCTTCCAGTTCATCAGGAATTCGGACATCGGAAAACGTTGGCGGACTGGACGCCGATTCCTTGGTCAATCCAGCCTCCGGCGTTTTGCTGACTGCCGCAGACGTCTCGCCGGGCTCGTCCTGGCTTTCCGGCAAGACGGGCTGGTTTGCCATAACCGGTTCTGGTTGGCTGGCAAAATCCGAAGGCGTTAAATCGAACCGAGAGGGCGCCGTGAGCTTTAGCCAACCGCCAGCCACCAACAGAACGGCTCCAGCAGCAAGCCAGGGCGCGTAGCGACGCAAAAGTGGCATCACCGGATTGACGCTTGGCGCCGCTCCAGCGCTTACACCTTGCGCTCGCCGGAGTCCTTCGTCAAAGGCCAGCCCGCGCAAATCAACAACCAGCTCTTTGCCTGTCTGGTATCGGTCCTGCGGGTCTTTCGACAACATCTTTTGGATGACTTGAGAAAGACCATGGCTGATTGATGGCCGCAGACTTCGCGCATCCGGCGGCGGCGAACTGCTATGGCTCATCAACTTTTGAATCATCGTTCCGCCTGGATAAGGCGGGCTGCCGGTGAGCATGAAGTACAGCGTGCATCCCAGCGAGTAAATGTCGCTGCGCACGTCTGCGTTGCGAGGGTCAGCGGCTTGTTCGGGCGAGATGTAGTCGAATGTCCCGAGCGTCACACCACTGGCAGTCATGTCATCGGTCACGTCCAGGCTTTCCGACCTAGCAAGCCCCATGTCAACAAGCTTGATATTGTTGTCGTCGGTCACCAAAACATTCGATGGCTTGATGTCTCGGTGAACGATGCCTCGGCTAGCGGCATGCTGGATCGCTGATGCTAACTCACAGGTATAGAAAACGGCGTCGTCAACATGCATCACTCCAGCGCTGGAGACTAAGTCGCGGAGGTTCGTTCCTCGGATGTATTCAAAGACGATGTAGTGCCAGTCGCCATGATGACCAACACCATAGACACTCGCAATCCGTGGGTGATCCAGTTTCGCAGCGCTTTGAGCTTCGTTTTTAAATCGACGCTGCAAGTCCACGTCGTCGCTGACAAACGGAATGACCTTGATCGCAACGGTTCGGTCCAGCTGATCATCATGGGCGCGAAAGACAGCTCCCATACCGCCACCACCAATCATTTCCTCCAGGCGAAAGTGATCGAGGTTTCTTCCGAGCAGAATTTTGGTGACTGCTGCCGGAGTCCGCCCCGGAGATCTGGGGGGTGTTTGGGGAACAGGTTTTGGCGCGCGGATGACTGTCTTGGCGTTTTCAATCTTCTTCGGATCAGCGTCGACACTTGGCTTCTGAGTCGATGCAGAACCATCGCTTTGTGGCGCAGGAGTATCCCTTGAACGAAAAATCGTTGAAGCATCGGGTGTGATAGGATCTTCGCTATCCATCGACCCATCGCAAAAAAGAAGAAGAGAAAGGGCCGACAACTGTACCGGCCCAAAACATCATAGTTTCGTTGGATTTTCCGGTCAACGAAACGCTAGTCTGGTCGTCGTGCCCCAATTCGGCTCTCAAGTGCTTGATAGCGAGGAATATTCGGGTATTTCTGCCCAAATCACCGCGATCATACGCAGATATCCGACCCAGGCTGCCAAAACGAACCAAAACGAACAATACCCAAGCTTGCCTTCGGTGATAGAATGTAGCTGTCAACGTCATTTATTTTCACTGGAGAAACCATGAAACAGCGACTCAGTTTGCTGCTTCCCATTGCGCTAGTTGCGTTAATCGGATGCACATCCGACACCAAGCCCAAGCCATCGGGCGACGATATGGTGTCAAATTCAACAACAACTGCTACGACTCCCGAAACTACGACAAACGATGCAGATGCTGCAACAACGTTAGTCTCCCTCAAAGTGCCAAACATGCACTGAAGTAGCTGTGCCGCCTCGGTCCGAGGCGATTTGACCAAAATTCCATCCGTTTCTGATATCGAAACCGACGTATCTTCGAGAGTTGCATCGTTCAAGATTTCTCCTGACGTTGACTACGAAGCCTTACTGGCGAAATATGCGACGAGCAACGAACACTTAGCTGACTACACGATTCAGTAACGCAGTATTGCGATATTAAAATTCAAACGCCTGCAAGCACTTAGCCTGCAGGCGTTTTTTTGTTCGAATCGGTTTCAGTTCCAGCTGAGCCTACTCAGCTGAGTACGTGATGCCTTTTCGTGATGCTTGCTTGCGTATCATGTTCCTGACCTGCAAATCGAATCCTTCAACTTCGCCAGCTTTGGCTTGCTTTGCCTTTTCGGTGGAGATGAACTTGGCGCGTTTTTTTACTAACTGATCAAGAGTAGCCTGAGTCTTTCGGCGCGCTTCGATGCGAGCATTGATTTCTGCTTCGCGTTCTGCTGGCTTTATTTTGCGAAGATCTGCAGGCAACTTTTCTTCATCAATATCAGCAAGTTCGATTTTCCCGTCCATGATCATTGAAACCAAGTCGTCGACACCGCTCACGACACTAAATGCGCTTTGACCTCCAAAGCCGGCGCCACCACCACGTTGCGAAGCGACAACTCGGTTTTTTGAAAAGTACGCGGCGCGATCGGCAACCGCTTCTGAGTTCGCAGCCATCTGCGCTTTCATCTTTCCTTCCACAGCTTTTTGTTGACTCGTTGGACAACCATACAGACACACGGTTTTGTTCAAAGCTCCATTTAGTTTTGCGATCTCTTTGTCAAATGGAGTGTGGATTTGCCTTGTCCCACCACTTTGCAAAATCGCCGCGTACTGCCCTTCACTGGAGTGAGCGATCTTCTTCCACACAACGTCTGTTCCCACATGGTTTCCGCACTGAATCGTGTTGATGATCAGGTCATGCTTGAGTCCCAATTCACAAATCTGTGGATACTGAATTTCGTCATAGTCCATGTGTGGTGGTGCATCGCCAACCAGAAAGATCAGCTTCAGCACCTTTCGATCCATTGACCAATCCATGACCGAAACGGCTTCATGCAATGCTTGGTTGACCGATTCGGGTGCGTCTCCACCGCCATTGGCCGAAAGCTCCAGCAGTTTTGTATGAATGTGGTCGATATCGTCAGTCATTCGAAACCGCTGGGTCACATAAGCGTCACCTTTGTCCCGGTACGCGATCAATCCGAATTTGATGTCGGGGGTGACTTCGGCTTCCAGCATCTCGTTCGCGATCGACCAGATTTTATCTTTCGCACCTTGAATCAGGCCGCTCATTGAACCGGTTGTATCCAGCACAAAACAAACTTCGATCTTTGGAACCAGCTTTTTCTTTCTACCCTTCTTGCTTGGCTCGGCAGCAGATGCGGCGGCCCCAATCAAGAGAGAAAACAACACTGCAAAACTGAAAACACGCTGAACCATCTGACAATTCCTTTTAAAATTGGTGTGAACACAGATACGACGATCCCGACACGAATTTATTAGGAAGTGTCTTGCCGTCGCATGCCTATTGTTCGCAGCGAGTTCTTTTTGAATTGTCAGAGAAGCGCAAAAACGATGCAAGCAAATCCTGATTTGTCATCATTTACCAGCAGGACCCCGGTTCATCGCCCGTTTCATTTTCAGGAATCCCACCCAAAAAATTACATTTGCGGCTCCAAACATCAGCATCGAAACCGCCAACGCCCCGCGATTGACCTTCGCTTCATCATCCGGAGCCGCAATTTCTTCACCGCCCGCCCCAACAGCAAAGAACATCAGGCCAATCGCGGCCATCAACAAAACACCAGCACTCAAGCTGACCATTAGCCCGATTTGCATTTGCCGATTCGATGTAAGGCTCGGCTGGTCAGTTCGCTTTGGCACTCTGGTATTCTCCTATCCGTTTGGCGAATTCAAAAGCAGATCATCTTCTAAAAGTCCACAATATGAATCGTAGCGTCTCGCGTCGATTCGATTGTCGGCGACAGCGTCTTTTACCGCGCACTCCTGCTCGCTCAAGTGCAAACAATTCGGATAGCGACATGCGCTGACATAAGGACGAAAATCTGGCATCAAACCAGCGACTTCCTCCGGTGAAATGTCCCACAACTGAAATTGACGAATCCCAGGAGTATCAAATACCGCGCCGCCACACTGCAGCGGAATCAGTCGCGATGCCGTTGTGGTGTGTCGCCCCTTGTCGTTGTCCTTGCTAACTTCCGATACGGCAAGCCCCAGGCCTGGCTGAACGGCATTAAGCAAACTGCTCTTTCCAACTCCACTTTGCCCAGCCAATGCGGTTTGCTTTCCAGCCAGCAATGCCCGCAAATATCGAATGTTCATGCCAGATTCGGCCGATGTCATCAACACGCGATATCCAAGATTCGCGAATGCTCCTACCATCGGCTGAAGCGGCCCAGGGTCAACAAGGTCGACTTTGTTAATCACGACGATCGGCCGAACCTCGCACTGTTCAGCAGTCAGTAAGAACCGATCAATCAACGCTGGTTTGAGCGTCGGTTTTGCGGCGCTGGTAATGATCAGCAAGTAGTCAATGTTTGCAACCAAGACGTGCTGTTGTCCACGGCTGGTTCGGCAAATGATCCCGTGTCTCGGTTCAACATGATGAATCATGCCATCAACCGTCGATTCAGCACGAAACAATACACGGTCGCCAGCGACAACAACATTGCGTTGTTCGATACTAAGCGACTTCAGCACTTGCCGAATCGCACACTCGTAGACTTGCCCATCGTCAGCAAGCACTCGGCTCTTCAATCCATGGACGCTCAGTACCCGGCCAGGAATCAGAGTCTCTGTGCCGTCGTTTGATGATGGGCTACCGTCAGAATCAACGACCGTTCGCTTACGAGTCAATTCACCCTTGCCGCTCAATCGCTCGGCCTGAACAGCGTCTTCCAGCTTTTCCTGATCACCCGTATTGTACTCGCGTGTCAGGTCGCCTTGTCGAACACGCCCTTGGTACTTCTTGCGAAAATCGGCGCGTTGATGCTGACGCTTTTTCTTGGCCATTAGTCGTTCTGGGGATTCTGGCCACCAGATGCCGCGTCTTTTTTATCTGACGCGCCATTCTTCCCAGCCTCTCGATTGCGAACCTGAATCGAAGGTCCCAAAATTTTGGTCAGCTCCGCCTCGCCCAGTTCCTCGGCTTCCAACAACGCTCGCGTGATGTCTTCCAGTTCCGATTTGTGTTCACGAAGTAACTGCTCTGCCTTTTGGTCGGCTTCCAGCAAGATCCTTGCAACCTCTTCGTCAATCAACTCCTGAGTATGTTCACTGAACTGCCGCGTGCGTTGCATTTCGCGACCCAGGAATGGATCTTCCTCGCTAGTTTTGTAACTGACAGGCCCAATTTTGGGGCTCATGCCCCAGTGTGTGACCATTCGCCTAGCGATACTGGTTGCCCGCTCAAGATCGTTTTCAGCGCCAACGCAAGTTTCGTTGTAGATGATTTTTTCCGCAGCCCGTCCACCCAGCAATACGATCAACTGATGGTCCAGCTCACGCTTGCTGATGCTCAACCGCTCTTCGTTGGGAACATACTGGGTAACACCCATCGCGCGACCACGGGGAATGATCGTAACCTTGTGAACAATATGAGCACCGTCCAAGTGCCATGCGGTGAGCGTATGGCCGGCTTCGTGATAAGCCGTTTTTTCTTTTTCGTCATCCTGCAAAACTTCTTCGCGTTTTGCCCCCATCAGAATTTTGTCGCGAGCATGGTCAAAGTCATCCATTTCGACGACTTTCTTGTCTTGGCGTGCCGCCCACAAAGCCGCTTCGTTGACCATGTTGCGAATGTCCGCACCAGTCAGCCCAACGGTTCCTGCTGCCAAACGTGCAACATCCACACTATCGTCCAGTGGAACATCCCGAACATGCACTTTGAAAATTGCTTCACGTCCCTTCATCGTCGGGCGGCCCACAGTAATGTGCCGATCAAAACGACCTGGTCTCAGTAGCGCGGGATCCAAAACGTCTGGGCGGTTCGTCGCGGCAACAACGATCACGGCTTGGCTCGGACTAAAGCCGTCCATTTCGCCTAGGATTTGATTCAACGTTTGCTCGCGTTCATCATGTCCGCCGCCCAAGCCAGCGCCACGTTGCCGGCCAACCGCATCGATTTCGTCGATGAAGATGATCGAGGGGCTGTTTTCCTTGGCCGTCTTGAATAAATCACGCACGCGGCTTGCACCGACGCCGACGAACATCTGAATGAATTCGCTACCGTTGACTGAGAAGAAAGGCACCTCCGCTTCGCCCGCTACAGCTCGCGCCAACAAAGTCTTCCCAGTACCAGGAGGTCCATTGAGCAAGACACCTTTCGGCACGCGGCCACCAAGCTTCTGAAATTTATCGGGAGTCTTTAAGTAGTCAACAATCTCTTGCAAGTCAGCTTTGACGCCTTCCAAACCAGCGACGTCGTCGAACGTTACCATTCGCTCGTTCGCTTCAAAGCGTTTGGCTGGACTCTTGCTGAAACCTGAAAGGAAACCACCGCCCATGATATCGCTCCGCGTTCGGCGGATCATCATGAAGATGAAAAACAGAATCCCAAGCGGAACACCAATGAAGAAGATTGCATTGATAAAGTTTTGAGTTTGATCGCGGCCCAGTACGTTGTATTCGACACCCGCTTTCTGCAGCCTGTCTTCTAGCTCACGTTTTGACCCGATGTCATTGCTGCGATTGCAGACAAATTCTTTCTTGAAAAACTCAGCCTTCTCGTCTTCGCTTTCTACGCTCTGTGGCTTCTTGGGACTCGTCGTGAATTTGCCAAAGATATAGTGATCAGCAATCTCGACCGATTCCACATTTCCACGACCCAGCTCCTGATAGAAAAAACTGGTCGAGATCTGATCGCGATCCTCGTTGATTCGTAAGAACAAAATCGCGACCAAGCCAGCGATGATCAGTGCAATCAACAGCGGATTTCCGCCGCGACGTTGCTGCTGGGGATCGGCTTCTGGTGATTCTTTCTCGTCGGAACGATTATCCATGAACTTCTTTCTTGCGGTTTTCCGCTATTAAATGAGTCTGATGATGAGTTCGGAAAAATTGATTCCGATTAGAAGTCTAGCTTGCTGTCAAAAATGGGCGTACGGACCCAACTCACCGCCAAAAAACTCTTGTCATATTTGCGATTAGACGAATTGTACCGATTTGATGGCTGAGTGACTAACCGGCTTGGTATGCCTGAATTCACGGCCCGAAACACCGCGTTTTCCCCACAGCTCGCCAAATCCGCGAAGATTGCTGTTTGGCCACCCAAAAATCCAACCCGCCCGACCGCCACAGCCGAAGCGAAAACTCGCCAAGAAAAACGATCACTATCGGCTGTGTACGTAGTCCCACCTTCAGGCGGAATTTCCGTCTAAAACCGGTACGACAAACTAGTCGTACACCAGCTGTGCTTTTGAAACACCGCACCATCTGATTAGGTTTCCAAAACAGAATCCGCGATCTTTGAAACACGGATTGAAAAATCCGTCGCTATGTCTTGACGTTCAAGTGACACGCAAAGCTGCTCCGTCAACTCAGCAAGCCCTTGGACAATTCCCCTGATTCTTTCATCCGACTTTCGACATGCGCCATAGGTCTTGGAATCCAGAACCAGCACCGCTTTGATTTTGCGATTTTTTCGTTGCTTCTTAATTTCAATTCGCGGCGGTCCAAAACTCGGCTTGGCTCCTGGCATCATGAGGTCGATATTCAGCACATCAAAGTCCTCGCCACCAAGACTGCTCACACACTGCTGGAACTGAAATTGTAGTTCGTCTAGCCAGCGATTAAAGTTGCCGCCCGATCCATGCCCAAGCCCATGATACTGTGTAAACGTAACGTCCATTTGATTCTATTTCCTTGGGTTGCCCTGCTGATTCGCTCTCTTCATTGACAAATGACAGTTGGCAATTGATCAATGACAATTTCTTCAATCACCCACCCAGCAAAATCCTCATCTACCAAGCTTTGCCTGGCATCGTATCAACGTGGTTTCCGGTGTCAAACGCTCCCAAAAGCCTGATTTGATAAAGTCATCCAAAGGTTCCGCACCAAGACAGCACACCACCATTTCCTATTGCATCGGGGTGCGTTTGGACACTAACACTCTCTATGTCCGAGTCGTTACACAGAGTCCCACACCGAGATGTTTCATGCGCACCGTTTCATGTTTGACATTTAGCTGCACGCTCCTGCTAGTACTCGCAAATTCAGATCGAGCGATCGCGCAGTACGGCGATACACCTCAAAGTCGCATGCGACCAATTGGATCATTACCCAATGCCAATCAAGCGGCACGCGCGCCTGCTTTCCAGCAACGTTCGCGACAAGTGCAACAAGCAAATTTCCAGTCGCCAGGGCAACGTCAAGCCGTAAGGCAGACCATGTGGATGCAAAATCCTGGTGCTGGAATCGCACTACCACCCAATCCTACAACCCTGCCGAATTCAGGGCCTCCAGTTCCCGTCACAGCACCGCCGAATGCGGGCGGCATCGCCACACCTCCCTCATTTCAACCAGGTGTGAATGCTGCTCCCATTTTGCCATCATCGCCGAACCTGCCAGTCAATCCACAGGCGGATGTCGCACCTGTACCACAACCACAGCTCAACGGTTCTTATGCAACGGTCAACAATTGCAACTTGGTAACGCCAGCCAGCGGATACAGCGCCGCGTTTGGTAACGCCGCTTGCGGAAACGTCGTTCCACAAAACTATGTCGCACCAGTTTCCAACGGAGCAGCCCCGACAACATTTGCGGCTCCACCAGCTCAGATCGCCGCCCCAGCAATACTGCCCTCAAACCGGCAGAGCAGCGCGCCGCTACGATCAATCTTTTCCTTTGGTCAAGAATCCAATACCGTCCAAGTCGGCCAAGGTCTATGGGGTCAACCAAAGGCTTACGTAACCAGCCAGCCCGTTCGAAACTGGATTCGCTACTTCTTTCCGTAAGCATTCCGCGAACAAGTAGGCCGGACCGAGCAAAACGCTGCAATCGCCGGAACTTCAAACGCAAGTAACGATAGTCAATCGTGGCATAGTTTCGGCGACACAATGGAAGCGTTTGCGCTGTTCCGGCACAATGCGTTCTCGGCGCCTACAATCATCCACGCTGCAATTAAGCGCAACTCCAAAACACTTCAGCGACTACTTGTGGCTCAACTCACTTAGCTTCAGTGGAAACTCCTTGACCACATCACCGCTGATGTCGACGCACTTGAAAGTCATCACCGGGTCATCCGGGCGAAGGTCAAAACTTAGCTGCCCCCAGAAATTGCCTTCATTGTAGGACCAGACCGCGTTGGCAAACGTCTTGTGCGTATGTTGATTGGTAACTTTCGCGGACACAAATTCGTACAACGGATAGCCGCGTGGTCGGTCGATTTTCCAAATGTCGGATCGGTGGCGGTCACCTGAAATCAAAATCACTCCATTGATTTTCTTGTCATTGATCAGATCGAAAATTTCGTCTCGCTCTTTCCGCGACCAAGTTCCCGCCCAAGAATCCTTGCCGTCTTTGTCCGCGCCATCGGACCACATCGTGCCAGATGCGATGACTTTGAATTTCGCTTTCGACTTGGCAAGCGTATCCAACAACCATTTTTTCTGGTCTGGCCCCAACATCGTTTTATCTTTCTTGTCGCGATAGATCCGGCCATCGGTCATAAAAACGTCGACATCCCCCAGGGAGAACGAATGCCAAGTCCCAGGCATCGCTTGGCCACCACCGTAATGTGGATTGTTCCAGTTTTGGCGAAACACATTCCAGTTCGGGCGCTTCCAAGGAGCGTCTAGCCCAGCGCCGCCAGAAGAATCATTCATCGCCATATCGTGATCGTCCCAAACGGCATACATGCTGACACTGCTGCAAAGCTCGCTGTACGCCGGACTCAAGCAACGGCGATAGTAAAACAATCGCTGCGCACCGCGCCGGTTCATCACATCGATGTAGACGTTGTCACCAAGTCCTAAATAGGCCAACGGACGCGCCTGCGCCATGTTGCTCCATGCGAATTCATTTTTCGGAACATACCTAGCTCCAGAGCCGAACGTCACATCGAATTGCACTTTCTGGCCGGTTGCTGGCGCGGTGCGAAACTGAAACGCGTCGCGCCGAATCTGCTTTCCATTCAGGTTGACGGAATACTTGTAGTCCGTGAACGGGCTCAAGCCATTCACCACCATGACTGCCGTAAAGTCATCCTTGTCGGATGTTTCGACCTGTTGCGATGTTAAATCACCGACAACAATTTGCACCTTCGCAGGGCCCGCAGTCCGCACCCAAAACTTTGCGGATGTTGGCTTGATGTCTCCCAACATTGGCCCATTGAAAAGCCCCAAGTCGTGTTTCTTGACCAGATCAACAAACGCAGGCTCGGTCAACAGGTCCGCCATACCGCCTTCGGCTCCGAATCGTCCCGTCTGTCCCTTGTCGTCCGTTCCGTACAAGGCTCGGATTAGGTACGGGTCCAAGTCCAACATGACCGCAGACTGCTCGCCCTCGGTGATCGGTTCTTTGCAGATTCCGCGCGCTGCCGTTGTGAAGATTGCCAGAAGGACGATGAAACTGAAACGAAGATACGTCGATTGCATGTTTTCGGAAGGGTGTATTGCTAGAGTTTTCGGGCAGCAAAAAGCTTGGGTTAGTACGGTTTGTAGTTTGATTCGGACAGGTCGGTCTTGAACCGTTAAATGATGCCGGTCGCTTGTTGTTTCAAGCAGTGTACCACGGTCCACTTCACATCGCTGGTTCGCTCAAGCATCCGGTCGTTTCGTGGGCAGAAGCAGGCGCGTTGGTACTTCGCAGTTCGCCTCATGGCCTTATCGATAGCGTTATCCACTGCCTGTATCGGTAGAAGTGTTTTTTGGTGAGTATTCGATCTTCGGGTGAACACACTTCATGCTTTGCCCGTATCAACAAATGCTCTTCTTTCTATTCTTTTCTTGATGCGGGTGCGGAATGTTAAAGTCGGCAGTCCTCTCGTTTGTCGCTGGAATTTTTCTGGTATTCGCTACTGCTATAGCGGCAGCGTTTTTGCCAGCACGCCACACAACCCGGGCAATTCAGATGCCAACGGGTGAAGCACTGCAAGCCTACAATGCCAGTGTGGAAAATATCGAAAGCCAGATTGAAATCGAGAACTAGCCGCTAGCAACGCTTTCCGTATCGCACACCAAATGGGGTTGTCAGATGGACAAGTCACAGGGGTCGCGGTTCACCTTCCGCCTGAAAGATCTACTGGTATTCGTGTTCGTTGTGGGAGTAATGTTCAGTCTTTGTTTTCCTGCGATTGAAAGTTCTCGTGCTGCTTCGCGACGTCAAAGCTGTTCAGCAAACTTCAAGCAAATCGGATTAGCAGTCCAGCAGTATCATTCGGCCTTCAGTTGTCTTCCCATGCATGGAACCGGGCCTACCAGCGAGTTCTCGGATGATCCAGTAGTCGCAATGCAACCTGGCATGGGTTACTCAAGGCACCAATTGAGCTACCTGGTATCGATTCTGCCCTTTTGCGAAGGGCAACGTCTGTGGGAAGAAATCTCCAACGCGCATCTTGATAAAAATGGGAATCAGTGGCCAGCGTTTGGGCCAGCGCCGTACACAGCGAACTACCAGCCTTGGAATACAAACATTGCCCAGTATCGATGCCCTAGTGATTTTGCACCGCAAGCATCCACATTGGGCCGAACAAATTATGCCGCGTGTGTTGGCGATAGCATGTGGCGAACAGACAACTCAAGCTGGTCTTATTTCAAAGGATCCGGATGGCGGTACAACGGAAGCAATCGACTGCGAGCACAACAAGTCAATTCGTCGGTTCGCGGCGCCTTCGTTCCACGCCGCCAGATGCGATTCAAGGACATTCTGGACGGAGTATCAAACACGATTCTGGCGGGAGAAATCGCAACCAGTCTTGGCGACAGAGATGTTCGTACTCGTGGTTCACTGATGAACGGCAAGTCAAATGTGCTTGGCAACCCCAAGTACTGCGTCGACGACGGCCAGGTCGACAAGGCTATGAAGTTTTGGACCAGCGACGCAGACTTGACTGAAGATCTAGCATCTCGCGGATCGCGTTGGGCAGACTTCCGCCCGATCTTTACTCAAGTCAACACGATCTTGCCACCTAATAGCGAAGTATGCATACGGGGGACGCATGGACAAGACGGAGTGATGCCTCTCAGCAGTCGGCACGTCGGCGGCGCGCACATCCTGCTATGTGACGGTGCCGTAATTTTCATGACCGATTTCGTGGAGTCGGGTGATGCACGAGCTGGAGTCGTGTACTACCGCAACAACGGCGATCAAAACTCGGTTGGAAGAAAGAGTCCATACGGCTTATGGGGAGCACTAGGAACGCGATCTGCGAAAGAGAATATCGCAGAAGGCTGATAATTCCAACCTTTGCCCACGGTCGTGGGCGACAGACAGTTTTCTCACAAGTACTGGTATCCTGCGGGCAGATCAACCAAGCGATTTAACAGTGAACCCAAATGGTCAAAGCCGCGTCTTGCTAGAAGCGCACAGGCGTTTAAGATATCGGCAGAGATCCGGAGGATATGCGAATTGGCTAGCGGACTGATTCGAAATCAGTTGCCGGGCAACCGGTTGCGGGTTCGAGTCCCGTGTCCTCCGCT